>CAZYDN010000005.1:16184-24845 GCA_964646315.1 uncultured Candidatus Saccharibacteria bacterium | reverse complement strand
ACAGTATTGAAGGCGTAGTATTCCCGAAACTCTATGCTGAACACTCAAAACTTCTCGAGCCGGGCAAGTGTCTTCTTCTAAAGGCTGCAGTATCCACACGCAATGGCGAAGTGACACTCACGGTCGATAATATGAAGGCGCTGTGATATAAGAAGCGAGGAAGAGACGCATACAGGAAAGGAACCAACGTGGATACTCCTCCAACCAAGATGGTTTTGGAGCTCCTTCAAAACCTGGGTTTCACTCACCCACAGATCGACGCAGCGGTTTCAATCACAACTGGTCTCCTCGTCCTCAAGGAAGGCAGACCGAATGTACCCCTTGAGCTGCTTCAGAAGTGGAAAGGTTTAATTAACCAGGTAGAGATTAGCCGGACAGCTCCTGACCCCACGAAGTCACTCATCTACCGCGAAGATGGGATGCCAGGATAAAAGCTTCGTAACGGCCGCTCCCAGAGGGAGCGGCCGAAGTCTTTTTTATGCTATCCTAGCTCTACATGGCATCTATCGAAGAAAAACGACACACATTGGCGCATTTACTCGCTTGCGCGGTCTTGGAGCGCTTTCCACACGCTAAGCCAACCATAGGTCCCGCTATTGATACGGGCTTTTATTACGATTTCGATTTTTCCGGAGGACCTACCCCGGGAGAGGCAGATTTGAGCCTACTTGAGGACGCGATGCGAGAGATACTTCCCTCTTGGGAAGGTATGGAGGGTGTGGAGGTTTCAGAGAGTGATGCCCGCGCTCGCTTTGCAGATAATTCATACAAGCTGGAACTCATTGACGGCATTGTGGCCGCTGGTGAACCTATCACCCTTTACACTGCCGGAGGTTTTACCGATTTGTGTCGTGGCGGACATGCAGAAGATCCTGCCAAAGATCTGAAAGCTGACTCGTTTGCTCTTGAGCGAATCGCAGGTGCGTACTGGCGCGGCGACGAAAAAAACGCGATGCTTACCCGCATTGTAGGTCTTGCCTTTGAAACTAAGGAGGAGCTTGATGCGTATCGTGTGCAGCAAGAGGAGGCAAAGAAGCGCGATCATCGAAAACTAGGAAAGGAACTCGACCTCTTCACTTTTTCTGAGCTCGTAGGCTCAGGACTTCCACTCTATACCCCCAAAGGAACAGTACTGCGCGAGGAACTTGCCCGCTTCTCCGAAGAACTACAAAGAGCTCATGGATTTGAGAAGGTGTGGATTCCTCACATCACTAAAATTGACCTCTACAAGACGTCGGGACACTGGGACAAATTTGGCGATGAACTTTTCTTAGTAACAAGTCAGGAATCTTCTGATCAGTTCGCCCTTAAGCCGATGAACTGTCCGCACCACACACAAATCTACGCATCTCAACCGCGTAGCTACCGTGACCTGCCTATTCGATACATGGACACCACTACATGTTATCGCGATGAAAAAACCGGCGAGCTTTCGGGTCTCACCCGCGTACGTTCGCTTACACAAGACGATGGTCACGTCTTTTGCACCATGGATCAAATCGAAGAAGAATTTGAAGCAATCATGGTGATGATAAAAAAAATGTACGGCACGCTTGGACTTTCTTTCCATGCACGTTTGTCATTTAGTGATCCTGCAAATCCGACTAAATACTTAGGGGAGAAAGCTACATGGGACGAGGCCGAGCGTATTCTTGAAAACATTGCCAAGAAACTCGAGATTGAGTATGTAATCGCGCAGGGTGAAGCTGCCTTCTATGGCCCTAAGATAGACATTATGGTGACCGATGCAATCGGTCGTAAGTGGCAGTGCGCTACAGAGCAACTCGACTTTGTGCAGCCTACTCGGTTCAAACTCGAGTACACCGCAGAGGACGGCACCCGGAAGACTCCCGTCATGATTCATAAGGCACTCCTAGGTACTATTGATCGATTCTTGGGTGTATACATCGAACACACAGCCGGTAACTTCCCTACCTGGATGTCTCCGGTACAGGTGGTAGTCCTCCCTATTTCAGAAAAGCAAAGTGAGTATGCAAAAGAGATAATGATGATGCTTAAAACTGCAGGTGTGCGAGTGAACGTAAACGACGTAAACGATTCTCTTGGCAAGCGCATACGCGCCACAAAGATGGAGAAAGTTCCGTACATGTTGGTTGTCGGAGACGCAGAGGTTGCGGCCCGCACCGTATCGGTAGAAAGCAGGGATAACGGCAAAGAAGAGCAGCCAGCGCAGCTTGCCGAATTTGTGGCTCGTGTTCTAGATGAAATTCGTTCGCGCGCGTAGAGAAATAATATCGAACGCCGCTTCCAGAGATGGAAGCGGCGTTTTGCGTTCACCGCGGTGTGAACTAATAGTTCCGCGGTTTGTGCGGGTGACTGGTCATACGATCCAAGTCCCCCAGAGCATTCACTGCAGATTCCGAGAGCAAGCCACTTGCTTGCTTAACGGTATCTGCGGCGTAACAGAGCAGGATTACAAATCCAACCACCGCGAGAGTCGCGAGAATCGGAATCTGCAAGCGTTGACGTGTACTAGCCATTGTCTCCTCCCCGGAGATCGTTTCCGCAAGGGTACTCCCTTGTCCGTACGCATGGTACTCCTATCACACAAAAAGAAAAGCACTTGCCACAGCAAGTGCTTTTCTTTTTGTGTGCCTCTGGTGTACGGACAAGATAGAGGTCCTAGATACTAGGCGTGAGGAGAAAATTTCTGGAGGTGTACTAAAAGTACAGTGAGAGAAATTTTCAAACTCACAACAACGTAGATAGGATTTCTATGTTGGTTGTTATCCGTTTACTACGGCAAGTGCACGAGTAAGCGCTAGCTTTACTCCGGTAACTCCTGTTGAGTAGCTTCCGTCCACTGCAGTAGTGAGTGCACTCACTACACGCTCGAGGAATGAAGGATGACAATCAGCAGTCACTGCAGCAATGTCTGGGTGACATACAGAACCATCTACACGAGAACGGTACGCGTCATCAAGAGCACATACTGCATGCGTGAGGAACGCTTCAGAGTCTCCACCGGTGCGAGTAATACCACGGATGGTACCGAACACCGTCTCACGGTCTCCTGAAAGAAGTGCTGCGATGAAGGTGCGAACATCTTCATTCACTGGAGCAGCTTCGCGTTCGGGAGCTGGCATAGGTGCTGACGCTTCTACGACAGTGTGTGCCTGAGAAGGAACTTCAACATACACGTGATGAGAAGATTCTCCCTGTGCAGTGGTTGAAGTCTCAACCATGAAGTCTGGACGAATATCGTGAGCGGTTGCAGTAGGACGCGCCTCTGCTTCACGTGCAAGACCCTTCACAATGTCGTCAATACTTAGTGCACCTTCGGTAGCAAAGGAACGGAATCCTTCCTGAGCCTGGTATGCCTGGTACCCCTTTGGAGCTTCGGCAGGAGCCGCGTGCTCATGAGTGTTTCCATGAGATGCTGTGTGGCTCGGTGCCGCGTGATGTGCAGGTGCGTGAGCCGCAGGAGCAGCGTGCGTAGTTACGGTGTGGGAAGACACGGCAACGGGCTGCTTGAGTACGTCTTTAACGTTTGCTCCAAAGCTTCCTACCTTTCGGTATGCAAGTGGGAGACCATTGAAGAGAACCAAGTATGCAGCAGCAAGACTCCAAAGAATAAGCATCATCCAATAGAGCGCAGTTCCCAACGGTCCTAGATCGAGTCCAGTGTACGGAATCTGAGAAAGGTAGACGAATGAGAGTGGCTGATCACCAGGTGTCTTAAGGGACGATAGCACAACACGAGGCTTACTACTTCCGCCTCCACCACAGTTGCTGGTACAACCTCCTCCACCACCAGTTACCTCAATAGTTGCCTGACAGGTAAGCGTACTTCCGTTGGTAGCAAGGAATGAACCAATGTAGGTGTAGGTTCCCTTTGCAGTAGGAGTGACTGTCGTAGAACCAGATACGCCACTTACTGGACCGATACCATTATCGATACTCACGCTCACAATTCGGTTTCCACCCCACGTAATAGTGGCTGAGTCGCCGAGCTTGATTGAGGTTGGACTCGCGGTAAGAGTACAGATTGGTGAACCTCCCCCGCCAGTAGAAACACGTACTGGTGCAGCACAAGTAACGGGCTGACCATTAGTCCCTGTACCGGTAAGTGTGTAGGTAGTGTCAGCGTTTACAATAACTGACCTTGTTCCACCAGATACTGGACTTAGATTTCCAACACCGTTATCGATTGAAGCGTTTGATACGTTAGTTGTGGTATAGACCAAATCTACTGAAGTACCCGGAGCAACCGTTCCTGCTGACGCTGAAAGCGTACAGATAGGTGTCGGTGGCGGTGGCGTAACAACAACTGGAGCAGAACAGGTAACGGTTTGACCATTTGTGCCAATGCCCGTAAGGGTATAGGTCGTATTGGCGTTCACCACTACCGAGCGATTCCCTGAGGCCACAGGAGTGGCCGCACCTACTCCGTTATCAATTGAAGCGCTTGATACGTTATTTGTAGTCCACGAAAGTGTTATGGACGAACCCGGAGCTACCGAGGGTGCGCTCGCAGTGAGCGTACAAATCGGGCCAGGTGGATTCACTACGGGTGATACTGTAACTGGAGCAGAACAGGTAACGGTTTGACCATTTGTGCCAATGCCCGTAAGGGTATAGGTCGTATTGGCGTTCACTACGACTGAACGATTTCCGGAAAAGACAGGCGTAGCCGCACCGACACCGTTATCGATTGAAGCGCTTGATACGTTAGTTGTGGTCCATGAAAGTGTTACAGGAGATCCTGGAGTAACAGATGAAGCGCTAGCAGTGAGCGTACAAATCGGGCTCGGCGGATTAACGACAGTAGATACCGTTACAGAAGCCTGACAAGTAACAGGACCTCCAGGACCATATGCGGTTCCCACATAGGTTGTATCGCCTGTAGGCTGCACTACCCTACTGCCACCGCTCGTAGGAGTGACTGCCCCGATTCCCTGATTAAGTACGAAGGATGTGGCGTTTTGCGTACTCCACGAAAGAGTTACGCTTTGTCCCGGAGTAATAGCTGAAGCACTAGCAGTGAGCGTACAGATAACAACTGGCTGCGCGGGCGGATTACAATTACCTGAGCCGTCACGCGTCATACCCGTAGGTACGGAAGTCTGAACGCCATCGATATTTATACAAATATCTGTGATCGTCACTACAGTTGGGGTAATAACCACCGGAACTGATGGAGTCGTTACCGAAGTGGTAGGCACCGTACAACACGGAAGTGTGAAGGGGTTGCTCAGCGTTGTGGTAGGTGGTGTAAGAGAAATAGCTGGAGTGGTCTCAGTACAACAAGGCTCCGTACTTGGATTAGTGTTCGAACTATCCTCATTTTGAGGTGCAACTGCAACCACTTCCTGGACGGTAGTTACACCGTTAGCGTCCGTTACAGAGGGAGTGCTTACGGTATTGTTATTATTTGAGTCATTCTGAAGAGGGTTTGCTTGCACGGTAAGTGCAGCCACAACATTACTCACCACAGTATTTACAACCGTAGCTGCTGTAACTGTAGCTGCTGTAGAAGTGACAGAGGAAGCTGCAGTTGATGCGCCAATTACTGTGACGGGACTTACTGTCACAAAAGCCTCAGCCGGAGCCGGAGTACCGTACCCAAGCGTAAGCGCTGAAGCGGTGCCGAGAGCGAGAACACCGAGTACGACGAAGAAACCGGTTTTAATCGGATGGCTGCGGGCGTAGGCGCGAGTGGAATGCATTGAAGACATAAGTGTTTTTGGGACTGCAGTGAATAATCGAACAAATCAATAAATAAGCGCACATGCCTCTGTCAGAAGGCGTACAAAAAAGGGAGAGGTGGTACAGGTGAGGGATATGAATCCCTCACCTGCCCGTACCCTGTTACCGCATACGAACCTTGACCGATGAGAACACCCAGGTTTGGGTGAACTTTCCGTCAGGCGCGAAACTCTTGCGCTCGCCGGCGTAGCCCAAGTAGGCCACACCCTTACGGTAGTGATAGCGATCGGTCACCATGCCGCGGGACTGGGTCCCGTCAGGCTTGATGATGCAATCGACGATCACGTTCGAAGACGTCAGCATCGATTTCGGCAGCCGAAGCTTGTACCAGCCCTCTTGTTGGGCGGTATAGCTTATGACCCTCGTCCTCGATGTGAAGCTCTGCTGCTTAAGACCAAGATCCTTTGAAGGACCTTCGAAGGAACAGCGCGGGCACTCGTCGAGTACCACATTGTTCCATTCCGTCTCGCCAGCTTTCAGGAGCGCGAGACAGGCCGACGGAGGCATCATGTCCGGACCCAAAAGTCCGATGTGATGTTCGTCTCCTGGCTTCAGATAGACATATTTCTGGATGCAGTCTGATTGAGGAATGTCTGGCATTTCAACCGGGTTGGCGCAGTCGCCCTGAAGGTCGATTTTGCCAGTGGTCTTGTTCATCCATACCTTCTCGCCTGCATGCGGCTCTCGAGAAATGCAGTGTGCAAGCACGCTGCCGTTGTTCAAGATACACGCCGACCAATACTTTTGACCGACAGGAGTCGTAGTGAGGACCAGCTGAGTGCGAACGAAGTTCGCAAGCTGATACACATTTGCGAGTCCCGCCTCCTTATCGTTCGCCTGGAAGGCGGACAAAAATTGGTTAGGATTCGCACGACATCCCTCGAGCGATCGCTTGCCTGAAGAGTCCTTTTTGAGGGACTCATCGATGCGACGAGCGAGTTCTTGGGTAGAAGGCACCCCACCGGCACAAAACGAGTGACGGGTAGGTGAAGCGACAGATGCGAGCGTCTGCACCGGAGCCCCAAACGTAAGGAGCAGCGCGATGAAGAGTGCAACGAGTTTCCTCGTCATGGGTTTCTCTCCCTGTTGCGCCGCCCCGGGATGGGGCGGACGATGAAAAAAGATCAGGTACTCCTTCCGAAACGTTCGGCGAGCAGGTCGGCATATTGCAGCGACCTATCCAAGCACGAGTATTAACTCGCGTTCGGATAGCTCTCTACAAGTTGTGCAGTGACAATGAATCGGTCGCTTGGGGTACCGAATGAATCACACGTAGCGAGGGTAAGCACTGAACCGGTGACGGTTAGAGGTATACCATCCTTACCGGCGTTCGCACTTCGTACGCTTTCTACGGCATACACAAATGTGGTTGTTTCACCCACCACCATGATCTGGTCATCCTTTGAGAGTTTCTGAATCTCATTGAATGCCTTGTACGCTTTATTGTTTACAATGGGCAAATAGCTGGAGTGACCAAAGACGATCACATTTCCTTCGTCTCCAAGCTTTGCGGACGTTGGGTAACGTACTGCGCCATCGTGAAGTGCCGCATCAAGTATTGCAACATCAGTAGTGTTCGGGTTTGCAATAGAGGTCACAAGCTTAATACTTGGGATCTCAATACGTACCGGAAGCTCGGGTGCACTAGGTGCCGCAGCTACTACTGAATCACTCTTTGAACTGGTTACTACTGTTTTTGTGGTAGGTTCAGGGAGCAAATCAAGAGAGGCTAGCGTACCTACTGATAGGAAGAATACGAGCAGGGTAACTGCCGCAAAGCCAATTTTATGCTGCCATACGCGCGAAAGAGCGCGTATAAACTGAGCGGTTTGGTGAACGAATGCCATATAGTCCTATACATATTTACACCTAAGTTGGCACTTTGTCAAGGGCACGGGTAGGCGCCCGCCCTTCCGGCTTTCATCTAGCGTTCAGGATACTCTCTATATGATGAACGAAACCTGAAGGGGTTGAAGCGCCGTCAAGCACAGGTTACCGAGAGATTTGACAAACAATAACCAGTGTGGTACATACATAGTATATGGAAACGACGACGATAACTACTTCAAATAACTCCCCTGCCCGCGCGGTCGCTATTAACGCACTTGCGGTAGTAGGATTCATTGTGCTCATCCTTATTGGTATGGCGCTTGCAGTCTATGCAGCATCATTTGTTCCAAAGGCAGTAAGTCGCCTTAACGGAGCGGCGGTGTACCTTTCTTCTATCTTTGTTCCCGCTGATAAGGCAGGTATTGAAGTTGTAAAGCCTGGTACCACCGTGCCGTTTGGCGAAACTCCGGGAGCAGGAATCGCCACTAGCTCAGTTGCAACAACTACCGAGCCTGTGAAGACGACGCCTGCAGCGATAACTACCACTACGGGCCCTGGAACTCCGGGATACCATGTCTACCCTACTGGTGGCACCAACCCTACTCCAGTCCTTACCGGTCTCCCTGACCTCATGGTAGACATTACGGCTACGGGATATCTCACGTCGTCTGATACCTCTACTTTCATCAAGTCAGACACGGTACCTGACAACATGCGTGGAGCAGTGAAGTTCACCGTTAAGAACGTTGGAACGAACTCGTCTGGTCGCTTCACTTTTGAGGCACCTCTTCCAACTTCAAGCTCGTACACCTTTAGCTCGGAGTCCCAGGAGTCCCTACTTCCAGGAGAGCACATTGACTACGTACTCGGGTTCGACCGCGCGAAGTCAGGCTCCAGCCGCTCAATCACCATCACGGTTGATCAAGACGGAAAGATTAAGGAGGTGAGCGAAAGCAACAACTCAGATTCAGCTACCGTTACGATTAAGTAACCAACTGACTCATATAAAACACCGGAAGCTATGCTTCCGGTGTTTTACGTTTCCCAGTACTCCCCGATCTGACAAAAAACTTGGAGCGAGGGATTTGTGAAATAAAAGGC
>CAZYDN010000005.1:0-16084 GCA_964646315.1 uncultured Candidatus Saccharibacteria bacterium | reverse complement strand
AGTACTCCCCGATCTGACAAAAAACTTGGAGCGAGGGATTTGTGAAATAAAAGGCGGCGCCCTAAATCTCTTGAGCGTAGCGATTAGAGATTGGAAGTGCCCTTGGGGTGCACAGACTGTCGAGTCGAGCAGGAGGAAATTTCTCAGCAGAGAAATATTCCGTACTTTTATTTTACAACACCCGAGCGCAACCTTTAGACATCGAGGTTTGCCATCTTAGCATTCGACTGAATAAACGCCTTTCGACTCGGCACATCCGTACCCATAAGCACATCAAAGATACGATCCGCTTCAGCGCCGTCGTCTACCGTCACACGCTTCAACACACGGTTGGCAGGATTCATCGTAGTCTCCCACAGTTCGCTTGGGTTCATCTCTCCAAGACCCTTGTATCGCTGGATGGAAATTTTTGCGTTCTTCTTGGTGGCGGTAGTAGTTTCCTCTCCCTCCTCTTCTCCTGACTCTTCACCATTCTCGATGCTTTCAGAGGTTTCAACGACATCTAGCTCAACAACATCATTTCCGAGTATTTTGAACTTCTCCTCGTCTGAGTAAGCGTAGTGAATCTCCTTACCTCGCTTAATCTTATAGAGCGGTGGTTGCGCGATGTAGATGAACCCGCCATCAATAACCGGGCGGAAATGACGGTACAACAGCGTCAACAAAAGCGTACGAATGTGCGCTCCGTCCACGTCGGCGTCTGTAGCAATAATAACGGTGTGGTAGCGGAGTTTGCTTATATCAAATACGTCACCAATGGCGGTACCGAGTGCAATAACTAGGTTCTTGATCTGCTCGGAGGCGAGCATCTTATCGAGACGTGCGCGTTCAATATTTAAAATCTTTCCACGAAGCGGGAGAATAGCCTGGGTGCGACGATCGCGACCCATCTTTGCTGAACCACCTGCAGAGTCTCCCTCCACTACAAAGAGTTCAGATTCAGCCGCGTTCTTTGTCTGACAGTCGGCAAGCTTACCCGGAAGCGTCATTCCCTCGAGCGCCCCCTTACGAAGTACTGAGTCCTTGGCGGCTTTAGCAGCCTTTCGAGCCTTGAGTGCCAAAAGCACCTTGTTTATGATGGCGCGTGCGTCGTCCGGGTTCTCCTCAAGGAAGCTCGCAAAAGCTGCGCCAAACACACTCTCAGTAGCACCACGCGCCTCAACGGAGCCAAGTTTACCCTTGGTCTGTCCTTCAAACTGAATCTCAGGCATCTTCACCGACACCACCGCGGTAATACCCTCAAGTACGTCGTCACCGGTAAAGTTTTCTTCACTCTCCTTTAGGATGCCTGCGCTTCGCCCGTACGAGTTGATAGTGCGAGTAAGTGCGGTCTTAAAACCAGTTACGTGTGTTCCGTGCTCGGGGTTGTATATGTTGTTTGCAAACGCAAGCAAACGTGGAGTGAGGTCGTCGGTGTACTGAAGCGCTACTTCAACCGCCACATCTCCGTCGTTTGAATCTACGTAGAAAATGTTTTTGTGCGCGTGGGTCTGATGCTTGTTATAGAAACTTACCAGTGAACGAAGTCCTCCCTCAAAGAAAAAGCTCATCGAAGGCACATCAAGACCAAGATCACGCAACCAGTACACCCCAGGCGCCTGCAGTTTATCGAGACTACGAGCATCGATAACGGTAATACGTGTTCCTTTTACCAAGTAGGCCTGCTGGCGCAAGTGCGAAACAATGCGAGGCCAGTCGTATTTTACTTCCTGGAAGATGGTTGGGTCTGCTTCAAACGTAATAATAGTTCCATGAGCATCTGAGGCACCAATCTTCTTAACCGGTGCCTGTGACTTTCCTATTTTGTATTCCTGTTCGAATACGCCACCGTCGCGATGTACCTCAGCTCTTGTCCAGGTAGAGAGTGCGTTAACTACTGAAGCACCTACACCGTGAAGACCTCCTGACACCTTGTATCCAGATTCGTCTCCACCGAATTTACCTCCCGCGTGAAGTGTCGTCATAATCATCTCAAGCGCTGAGATCTTGGTCTTTGGATGCTTGTCTACAGGAATACCACGGCCGTTGTCGGCTACGCGAATTTGGTTGTTTGGAAGTAGAGTAACTTCAATATCGTTTGCAAAACCACCCATCGCTTCGTCGCGTGAGTTATCGAAGATTTCCCAAATAAGGTGATGGAGACCGTCCGGACCGGTCGTACCAATGTACATACCCGGGCGCTTACGCACCGGATCAAGACCCTCAAGTACGGTAATAGAAGACGCATCATAATTACCGCCCTTGGCGGCTGATTTCTTAGTCTTTTCTTCTTCTCCCTTTGCCATATGTTACTGAAAGTATACCACAAATGAGAGTGTCAATGCATGGAGGATAACTCCCTTTTGTCTAGGGAATACAACGTATATTCGGAATGTCTATACCTCTCGTGTTCGAGTAATTGAAATGCGGGGCACGCCATTTTTCCACGCATCAAGCTTGCAAATAGTCAGGCGCACTTCTTGCACCCGAACATCCTTCAATGCTTCAGCCGCTATTTCCTCTGCGAGTGTTTCAATAAGAGCACGCCGCTCGCCAGCAAAAATTCTCACAATACTATCTCTGAGAATATCGTAATCAATGGTGTTTGAGAGCGTGTCCGTACTCCCCGCAAGCTGCGTGTTGAGAAGTACTTCCATAGACACCCGGAAAGACTGCGGGCGTTCCCATTCGTGCTCGTAGTGCCCATGAATCCCTTGAACCAAGAGATTGTCGATGCCAATCGTATCCATGAGTGTTATCTGACTTCCCATCCCTCCTTACCTCCAAGCGCAGAGGCAACACGCTCCATGGCAGGATCTAGGTCTTTATCAGAAAGAGTACGGTCCAATGCTTCAAACACCAGGCGGAAAGCATATGAAACTCGCTCTTCCTTTTCGAATCGATCAAAGCAATCAATACGAGCGAGATGCTCGCCGGAAGCATTAACAATGACTCCTTCAATTTCTGAAGTCTGTATACCCGCTGGCACCCACACAGCCACATCTCGGAGTGCTGCCGGATAAATGCTAAAGGGTCGATATGCTCCTAGCCGCACCCGGGCAGGTGCAGAAACGCCAAGCGAGGCTAGATCAAGCGAAGAAAGCGAGAGTTCCGCCATATCTCCTTCAAGTGAGTAACGAACATTGAGTCGAGTCTCAAAGAGTTCCTGTTGCAGTGTTGCGATATATTCTTTGAGCGCATCTGATGCGAGAGATTTTTTTCCTGAAAGAACCCGTACCCCAAGTGCAAGTACTACCACTTCTTCTTTCTCCATAAAGACGCTTCCAATTTCAAATAGTCGTACGAGAGATTCCGGACCAAGTGTTCGCGGAGCAATATTAACCGCGCGGGTAAGCGCGTCCGTAAGATTCTGCAGTAGTGAGGCTCGCAGCCACGGACGGTCGAGCTGAAGCGGATTTTTAAGGAGAATTTGTCCTTCTGCAGCAAAACTTTGGGTGGACAATTCTATAAACTCTCTTTCGCTCAAGAAATCCTTTATACGTTCAATCCCGTAATACCGCGCTTGGTCGGGATCACTTCCAAGTGCAGGAAGCAGTGTAGAAGGAATACGGTCATAGCCAATCGTGCGGCCAATTTCCTCAATAATATCTTCTTGCAACACAAGGTCTCGGCGTTCAAATGGTGCCGTCACAATGAATTGCTCACCCTCCTCGATAAATGTGAGCTGTAGTCGCTCCAAAGCTGCGACTACTTCGTCTCGGGCAATAGCGAGTCCTAGTACGCTACGTATTTTTTCAAGGGAAACGGTTACAGGAGAAAGTTTTTCTGTAATTTTAGAATCGAATATATCTGTAGAACCTACTACCGTTCCTCCCGCAATTTCCGTGATAAGCGCAAGCACGTCGCGCATGCCATAAGCGGCAAGTAGAGGCGAGATTGAATTTTGGAATCTAAGAGATGCGTCGGTCCATAATTTTAAGTTCTGGGATGCGCGGCGAATAGTAGGACCATTAAAGTTCGCAGACTCAACAATAATGTCCGTCGTCTGCACATCAACTTGAGCCACCATTCCTCCTTTTACTCCCGCGATACCAAGCGGTGTGTGTGTCGTGGCATCTGTAATGAGAAGGATTCCTTCAGGGAGAGAATACTCTTCTCCCGTTAACGTTGTAATGGTCTCACTCGCTTGTGAGTTGCGAACCGCAATAGCGTAGGTTCCCTCAGCAGTTTCAAGTTTTTTTGCATCAAAGGCATGGAGCGGTTGCCCAATATTGAGCATTACGTAGTTTGTGGCGTCCACTACATTATTTATTGAGCGTTGTCCTACGGACTCAAGAGCACTTTTAAGCCACGCAGGAGACGGACCAACCGTGACCCCCTTCACGAGAGCTGCCATGTATCGCGGAGTAGCTGTTGGATTCTCCACCGTGACCACAAGCCCTGCAGAAGGCGGGAGTTCCGGAAGTGGCGTCCTAAGGGGATCCTCCTTCAAGGATAGACCCAGTGCTGCAGCAACTTCTATAGCTACTCCGCGATGCGAGAGTCCGTAGGCTGCGCGATCAGGAAGAACTTTCAAATCTAGAAGATCGCCTTCCTGTTCCTCAATTTCAAATGCGTGAAAAGTGAGTGCGTCACTGACCACATCCACACCCGGGAGTGGGTCTGAAAAATATTTCTGTAGCCAGGATAGAGAAACTTTCATACGTTATAGTTGCGTTTCTTCGAATCCGTAGGTAAAACGAATGTCGCCACTATGAAAAAGGCGTACGTCGGGAACTCCGTGTTTCACCATGAGTAAGCGTTCTATGCCGACACCGAACGCAAACCCTTGATAGATACTTGAATCTATTCCAACGTTTTCAAGCACGCGAGGATGTACCATGCCCGCGCCCATGACCTCGAGCCACCTTCCCTCTTTGCCAGGCACTTCATACCAAACATCAACTTCCACCCCTGGCTCAACGAAGGGAAAGTAACTCGGACGGAAACGTATTCTTGAACCTTCTCCAAAATACTCACGGAAGAATTGCTCGAGCGTTCCCTTCAAGTGTGCGAGTGAAATGCCCTCACCTATAGCAAGCCCCTCACACTGATAAAATTGCGCCTCGTGCGTCATGTCTGTCGCTTCGTTTCGAAACACCTTTCCAGGGACAACAATTCGGTATGGAGGAAGCACTCCTCGCTTTAATTGTTCCTCCATAAAACGAATCTGCACATTGGATGTTTGGGTACGAGGAACACGGGAAGGCTCCTCCTTTGTCCAGAACGTGTCCTGCATATCTCGTGCTGGATGATCGGACGGCATGTTAAGCGCGGTAAAGTTGTGCCACTCGTCTTCAAGTTCAGGGCCTGAGGCAACGGAGAATCCCATACGCCCAAAAATCTCCGCGATTTCTCGAATACCAAGAGTAATGGGATGTAAGCGTCCGGAAGACATGTATGCCACAGTATACCGCTCGGAACCTAGAAAAAACAGCCTTATTTTGCTACTGTATAGGTATCAAGGGACCCTCTTAGAACTCCATGCACATAGAATTCATAGCCTATCCTTTTTTGTTTATAGCCATCTATTTCGAGGTGTTTCTTCTCCTCATCTTCCTGAGTCCCCACGGTCGCACTTCGAGAGCCCGGCCAACAGCTACCCATACTCCTCGTGTAGCCATTATTGTTCCTTGCTGGAACGAAGAGACTACTATTGCAGGCACCGTACATTCTCTTCTTGCACTCGATTATCCTGCTGATCGTCTTCAAATCATTCTAGTCAATGACGGTTCTACTGATGGCACACAGGCGGCAATGGATGTGTTTCAGACTGAACCTCGCGTTGCTATTCTTCACAAGGAAAATGGCGGGAAGCACACTGCTATTAATGCAGGCATGGAGCTGGCTCAAGATGCAGACATTATTGGTTGTTTGGACGCTGACTCCTTTGTGGCTCCAAGCGCCCTGCGAGAAATGATTGCTTATTTTGATGATTCAAAAGTGGCGGCAGTGACCCCCGCAATGTCTGTACTCAACCCCAGAACAGCTTTGGAGCGCATGCAAAACGCTGAGTACATATTTGGTATTGGCTGGCGCCACGCGCTTGCTCTGGTGAACGGTATCTTTGTGACCCCCGGACCTTTTTCCATGTACCGAAAATCAGTGATAGACGAGTTGGGAGGTTTCAGGTATGCCCACCAAGCGGAGGATATGGAAATGGCCCTACGCATGCAGCGTCATGGTTGGCATATTGAAAACGCCCCTAAGGCGCGTGTCTATACGAAAGCGCCTCGCAATGTATTCGCCCTCATCAAACAGCGCACACGATGGACCACAGGATTCCTTCGAAATGTATTGCTCGATTATAGTGATCTTGTAGGTAATCCAAAACACAAGGCACTCGGACTTATGGTTTTGCCTTTTGGTTTCCTTGCAGTGTCTGGTGGTATCACCCTTTTCGTCGTTGCGATATATATGACCGCTTCTCAAGTGGTAACCACCGTAGCCACCGTAAGCGGGGTTCCGCTCAGCTATATTCTCACCCCTCACTTCTCATTGGGGTGGTTTTACATACCTGTTACCTTTCTTATTTTGCTTGGCCTTGTCGCTTCCGGTATTTCTATTACCTTTATGATTTTGGGAAAGAAGATTTCGGAGACAGAGGGTAATCTTGGTCTCGACATGCTTGCTTACTGTCTCCTGTATGGCTTTGTTGCACCGTGGTGGCTACTGCGCTCAGTTATTGATGTGACCTTTGGAAGAAAGCGTTCCTGGAGGTAAGAAACAGTCCCCTCTGGAGTTTTATCCAGGCTCCGTGTATCGTTTCCTATATATGTCACTTTTTGCACGAAACGCGCTTATAGCGCTTGCGGTTACTATCGTTATTATCGGAACGGTTATTTATGCCGTTAACTACCTCGACCAGCGCCGTGTCGCAGAACTGTCGTCAATTCAGAACCAACTAGCTACTGATACGCTTTCTGTAGAGACCCAGTTTGCACTCCTCGAAGAGGCTCCTTGTGAGGACCTTACGGAAGGTAATACCCTTTCTGCAACTTTGGCTGACCTTGGAAGCCGTCTCGCGTTCACTGAGGAGCGACTTGGTGCCACGGACCCTCAGGTACTTGAACTCAAGAAGCAGTACACACTTCTTGAGATCCGTGACTACCTTCTTATGAAGCGTCTTTCTAGAGTGTGTCATGCAGATTCTCCTGTAGCGCTCTATTTCTACTCCAATACCCCTGGAGCCTGTGTTGACTGTGATCGCGCAAGTTATGCCCTGTCCTATCTCCATGAGACGTATCCTAACCTTCGCGTGTACTCCTTTGACTACAACCTCGACCTTGGAGCACTCAAGACGCTTATTGCAGTAGAAAAGATTGAACCAAAGTTCCCCGCGTTTGTGGTGGAGGGAAAGCGCAGCTATGGCTTTGTATCTCTTGATGAGCTGGTAAAGGAGTTTCCGAAAGGAACCCTTCTGGCTAGTTCAACCGCTTCAACAACACTCAAGAAGAGATAGGGCAATAGTGCAGGACCAAAAAAGAACGACCAATCAGGCCGTTCTGTTTTTGGTAACATAACAGTATTTATTTCTGTACGTCGGGTTTATTCCTCCATGACCGTCCATTTCCCTTATTTAAATTTCTATAGAGGAGTGTTAGCGAGTGACAATTGGGGCAAAGTAATTGTAAATTACTATTTACATTATTGTCAGCATTTCCATCCACGTGATCCACTTCCAAAGGAACACGCAACGTAATTGGGTGCTTCTTTTTCCACCCACAGACTGAGCACTTTTCCCCATCACGTTCAATCATAAATCTCTTTATGTGACGCGAAATGTTTTTAGTTACTACTACGCGATTACCAGCCAGCCAGTCTTCAATAAAAATCTTGTACTGGTAGTTTGCTTGACAGTGATTCGAACAGAACTTTTTCTGCCATCTTTCTTTTAAAGAAGTTCCGCAATACAAACATGCGCATGATTCCATATAAACCAGTATACCTCCCCTTGGATAAGAGGAGGTATACTGGTTTACTTTGTCAGAGCCGGGAGCGAGATTCGAACTCGCGACCTGCGGATTACAAAGCCGCTGCTCTACCAACTGAGCTATCCCGGCTCTGACAAAACAAACACTCCTAAACCGTCACCCCATACTAGCATTACCCTTCATTTTTTGCCTCTATTTTGTGTTTCTTAAGCTTGCGAAATTTCTGGAGGGTTTCGCGAAGATTGAGCCCTTTTTTGGGTACGGGCGTAACCACTATACCCGCTCTACGCTCACGCAAGGCTCGCACGAGACGAGTAAGCATACGCTCCAAGAAACGAATCACGAGTAAAGAAGTGTGCGCAACGTCGTGAGCAATACGCTCGGCACTTGCACGGATGAGGTGTTTAACAAAGGCACTCCAATCAACGTGTGAGATTATGAAGGCCACGCGAGCTGCATGCTTATCGAACCGGGTGCGTACCGACCCACCCACGCGACCACGACCTGTTTCAAACGCGGTAAGTAGCAGAAAGCCGCCAAAAAGCGTGAGCGATAGAGCAACAAGAATGATGAGTAGCATAAATGGCGGCGGCCGCCCCGTAACACCTAGCGGGCCGAGAACCGTGAGAACTTGGTGATTTCCACTCGCTCTCCAAACTTCTGAGATGCCTCTTCAATAAGAGTGCGAATCGTCTTAGACTCATCCTTGATGAACGGCTGCTCCATAAGCACCATGTCACGGAAGTAGCTTTGCATTTTCCCCGCGAGAATCTTCTCCTGCATGTCGGCTGGCTTATCAGCAACCTCAGCAGTAAATACGGCAGTAGCTGCGGCACGTGCCTCCTCAGAGATTTCGGTCTCAGAAAGGTAGGTTGGATTTGTAGCCGCCACCTGCATAGCAATTTCGCGGGCAAGCTGAGGGAACTCTTCATTGCGAGCTACGAAGTCCGTTTCGCAAGATAGAAGCACCATAGCGCCAATTTCAGTTCCGTGAAGATAGCTTCCCACTGCGCCAGCGCCTAGCTCGCGATCAGCTTTCTTTTCTGCTGCCCCTGCAGAGCGCTTACGGAGAATTACTTCCGCCTTTTCAATATCACCCTCAGCCTCCTCAAGCGCCTTACGACACTGCATAACACTGATGCCAGTGCGGTCACGAAGCTGCTTAACGATTTCTGTGGTGATTTCCATAGTACGGTGGTGATTTTATTTTAAAGTAGTCACGTCGGTAAGTGCGACTGAAGATTTCGTATACAAGGCACGGGCGGAAGATTTTTGCAGGCGTACCAGAGGTACGGTGGAGAAAATCTTCGGGACCCGTAACGCAGTAGACGGAAGCTTCAGTTGTGCTTATCCTTTGATGCCCGACTCGAAAGCCGTAGCCAACTCATCAAGTATAAGCGCAATAGATGCACGGGAAGCGTCATTCACAACGATTGGGAATGCTGCATCCTTAAGATCACAGTCAGAGCTCATAACCGCAATGATAGGAATTCCCGCCTGGCGAGCCTCCTTCGTTGCGTGCGCCTCATGCTTTGTGTCTACAATCACAAGCGCGTCTGGACGCTTTGCCATACTGGTGAGACCTGAGAGACGAAGCGTAAGCTTTGCAATTTCGCGATCGATACGTACGCGCTCAAGCTTAGTGTAGAGCTTAGAAAGTTCACCAGTCTCACGCTTTCCGAGAAGGTCAGCAAGACGATCAATACGCTTCTTGATTTCTACGAAGTTTGAAATGGTTCCTCCAAGCCAACGTCCAGCAACGTATGGCTGAGCGAGGCGAGTTCCAGTTGCCTTTACTGCGTCGGTTGCTTCACGCTTTCCTCCTACAATAAGCACTGTCTTTCCGTCACGGCCGAGAGCAGCCATAACCGTCTTTGCGCGGGCGAGCTGCGCGTCAGTCTTAGTTAGGTCGAAAATCTCAACGTTTGCCTTAGATCCAAGCACAAATGAGCGCATTGAGGGGTGGCGGCGACTCTTTACCTGGGCAAAGTGAGCTCCTACGCCAAAAAGGCGCTCCACACCTGTTCCAGCCTGAGCGGGAGCAGCGGTTTCTGTTGTTTCAGTCATGATTTTCATAGAGTACCATAGCCATTCCAGGGATTCAATGGATTTGAGGAATCATTAATCCCCCACCTCCGCAGGCCCCACCCCACCCTCCAAGGCAGCCTTCTGAAGCGACTCTACGATAGGGTCAATCCCCCCAAGCATAATCTTGGGCAAATTGTGCCACGACTCCTTCAATCGATGGTCAGTAACCCTGTCCTGGAGGAAGTTGTAGGTACGGATTTTTTCAGAACGGTCTGCGGTCCCTATTTGGCCACTACGCAGGTCTGCATGTTTTTTAGCCTCCTCTTCCTCATGGAGCGTCTCAAGCTTCGCTGAGAGGATTTCCATGGCCTTGAGGCGGTTATTAAGCTGACTTCGCTCACTGGTAGAGCGAACATCAATGCCGGTAGGTTTATGAATAAGACGAACCGCGCTTTCCACCTTGTTCACGTTTTGACCCCCCGCTCCACCCGAGCGAGAAAACTCCATCTCAATATCTCCAGGATCAATAACAAACTTTGGCTTCGCACGTATTGGAAGCGCAGCCACTGAGGCGGTGGAGGTGTGAATGCGTCCTGACTTCTCCGTAAGCGGCACGCGCTGTACACGATGAACCCCGGTCTCATACCGGAGGGCTTCGTACGCCTTGGTTCCAAGTATTTCAAGGGTGAGATCGTCAATAATGTGCACGCGCCAATTCTTCCCTTCGGCGTACTTCATGTACATGTCCTTAAGCTCACGTGCAAACAACGTAGCCTCGTCTCCGCCGGCTCCGGCACGAAACTCAAGCACAATAGCCTTGGCTTCTGCCGCCACCTCTTTATCCTTTTCTAAAATCTTTTCTATATCGGCAAGTATCTCCGCCTGACGAGCACGTATACGAGTCTCGTCCTCCCTTGCCATTTCTCGCAGTTCCTCGTCCCCCTCCGCGAGTGTGTGCGCCTCAAGCGCCTCTTTATCGAGTCGCTCGTATTCCTCTGCAAGATATGCAGTCTGGTGGTTGGCTTTAAATTCTGGAGAGTATTCCATAGGTAGATAATAACGCACGAGCGCCCCGCCTTACGGCGGGGCGCTCGACGAAGGCCGTTAGCTCTTCTTAGCTGCGGCTGCGCGCTGCTTGAAGCGCTCAACACGACCGGTCTTATCAAGAGAGCGGTCTTCTCCGGTGTAAAACGGGTGAGAAGCACTTGAGATTTCAACCGTTACCTTTGGCAACGTCTTACCCTCATATTCCCCCTCTTCCTGAGTGCGAATAGTTGAACCAACGACAAACTTAGCGCCTGAGGCGATATCCTCAAAAAGCACCTGGCGGTAATCACTTGGGTGGATGTCCTTCTTCATAGTAGATGGACTATACCAGAACGGCCCCCCACCTGGCAAATGTGTGTGAGGGGTCCCCCAGACTACCCTTAGAATTCATTAACTCTTGGGGCTAGATTTACAATGATTTTCGCGATGTCGGTACTTCCGTCACACGTTACCTTATAGGTAACTTGTGACGTAATAGGAGGCGTCGCCAAGGTGGTATTTACCACACAAGCAGGCGCAGCCACCGTAGTGTTAATTCCAGGACCCGTAATGGTGCAAGAGGTGGTTACTCCGGTTGCGCTGAGGGTAAGGGTGCTGGTTTGGCCACTGCGTACTCGGGTAGGTGCTGCGGTGAGGTTTGCTGCGGGAGTACCACAACCAACGGGGGCGTAGGTGGATTCTGAATACTGTGGAGCGTAGGTGGACTGAGTGTACGGAGGGGGCGCTACGGTACAGTCTGGGTAGATTCCCACCTTCCCTAAATCCGCACAGGTTGTTGGAGGTGGGGTGCAGTTCTGTGTGCCCGCATAATTATTTCCACAACTATCGCTACATGTTGTCGTTGAACAGGTAGTCGCAGCGCAAGCGGCACTTGGCACACACGCAGCACAAGAAGGATCGGGCTGGCAGTATCCCTTATTTCCACTCCAATAAAAACCTGTGGTGTTACAGATATATTGCGTCTCCTCAGTATATTCGTATGCCATAGATGTGGGTTCGCAGTCCATAGGAACCGCTTCGCCTGCACTGCAATTTATGTTGGCTATAACCGTTCCTCCACAGCCAATAGCAGTGGCAGGTCCGGTTGCATGGGAATATGCAGGGAGAAAATATAATCCACTAGCAAGAATCACGGCTATTGAGACGATTGCAAGCGATACCTGTACTGAAGGATTTTTTATCCAGGACATAAAAAAGGGAGAAATCATAGCGCGAGTTTGCTTATCTGGTAGCTTCCTGGAAACCAGTGCACCATTCGGGAAGGTGAACCGTCGAGCGGATAATACGAAACAGAAGTTCTCCACCCTTGGGGAGTAAGTGAAAATAGTCCACTGTTAGAAAGTGCAATAAGTGGTAGAACTGCTCCAAAAGTTGCTATCTTTTCTCCCGTCTCTACTCGATAGACGTCTGTCGTGCTTCCTGCGAGATTACTCCACGCCACGAGTGTTTTGTCTGGTGAATATGTTGCGGAGGACACAACACTGGTAAACATCTGCTTAACCAGAAGCTTGGTTTCTCCCGTAACAATATTTCTGGAGTGAACACCGAGCGGGCTGATCCACAACAATGTAGTGTCGTCTACAAACATAGGCGCGAAGCCATTGCCCATGGAAATCTCCTTTCCTGTTGAGGGAAATACGAGCACGACATCATAATCCCGCACTCGAAGGCTCCCAGGGGTGCCTGTCGCTTGGCGCGTTACCGCAAGCACCTGTCGACTAGGTGCGAGCGCGGCGCCCAGCAGCGAATACTCGCTCGCATAAACACTTATTGAAGAAACAAAAACTCGGTACAGACCATCACCACCCTCAGTGACTACAACTTGAGGTGTTCCTGCAGCTACAGAAACAATATGACCATCGAAGTAGGTTTTCGAATATCCCCACGTATCTCTCGCATACAGCGCACTAGGTGCTGAGGCAAAGCGTGCCGGCGCAAAATGTGCCGCACTAAGTTCCTTCGGAAGCATGGTGGCACTCACAGCTTCCTGTAGTGCACTTCCGGTTGGTTGATAGATACACACAAAGGTACCTACGGCCAAAACTAAAATCACCACTATCCCGATTATTTCTCGAATCCTATTGTGCACTCGAACAGAACTAGGAGTGGATTGAACTACATCTTCTTGTGCAAGGGGGCTCATATGAGTTCATAGTAACCCGATTACTCAAGTCGTCGCGGAAAGATGGGGATTACAAGAGATTTATCGGTAGCACCTGTAAATCCTACCCGAGAAATTAATTTCCTTTTGGTTATATCTGGATTACTTTACACAACTTAGACTCAAGAAGTGAAAGCTTTTACGCACATCGAATGTAGATGTGTTATATCGGGATCTGACCACCCTCTCCAGAACAGGGCTTAGAGTTAATTTTGCATTCAGACACTACGTCACTTGTAGGTAAGACGATTAGTAGAGTGTGAACAGGGATTTTAAAACTCCGTCACCTTCGGCACCAAATTCACAATAATCTTGCTTATATCAACAACACCGTCACACGTCACTTTGTATGTAACCTGAGACGTAATAGGAGGAGTCACTGCTGAGGTATTCACCCCACACGAAGACGCAGCCACCGTGGTGTTAATCCCTGGACCCGTAATGGTGCAAGAGGTGGTTACTCCGGTTGCGCTGAGGGTAAGGGTGCTGGTTTGGCCACTGCGTACTCGGGTAGGTGCTGCGGTGAGGTTTGCTGCGGGAGTTCCACAACCAACGGGGGCGTAGGTGCCTTGTGAGTAGTAACCTGCTTGTGAGTATGAGGGGGCGTAGGTTGATTCGGAATACGTTGGTGCGGCTGCAACCAAACCTGCATAGCCGTTTCCACAGGAGTCGTAGCAGATATTTCCTACAGGAGTAGACGCAGCGCAGGCGGCGCTTGGAGTGCAGCTAGGTGGCGCCACATATCCACAACTTGGACTGTTAGGAGTGCTACCCGTTTGTCCATTGCACGTATCACTGGAGATGTAGGTTGTTCCGCTGCAGTAGCTGTTGTTTGTGCAGGATGGTGGGATAACCGGACAACTTGACTCTGAAGGAGCAGACACGGAACATGTTCCCCAGAAATCTGTTGTCATGCCCGTATTCGACTGACCGCAGGAATTAGATCTCGAACAAGACACAGAGTTCCAACAGTTTCCCACCGTACCGTATTGGTATCCGTAGTCTTGGCAGGTGTATACAGGCGGAGTGCAGTTCTTGGTGCCTGCATACGTGTTGCCACACGTGCTACTACCATCACTCGTATCAACACAGTTACTTCCTGCGCAGGTGTTTGCTGCACATGCGCTACTTGTAGTGCACGAAGGTGGTGGTGGCTCATATGCTGCCGGTATACAAATCCAACAGCCAGACATAAAGCCAGGTGGTAAGCCTCCAGAGTTACAGTCCACATTCAAATAGTATTCACCCCCAGCATTAGTACACGCAATCTGTTCTGCAGTCCCGTACTGAGCAAGTGCAGGGTGAATAAGCACAGCCAAGAACAATGCAAGGGCGACAATTCCTCCCGCGCGCAGAGTAATACGTTGTTGCTTACTTATCATGTCTAGGATTGAAAACTTCATAGAGAGAGTGCGCTAACCTGAAGGGATGCGGGGACAGTGTGAATCATACTCGCTGAATCTGCAGAATCCAAGGTGTACTTGTAAATATTCGTTCCTTTGGTGGTTAGTTGCAATCGGTAGAGAGCACTGTCGCTAAGAGCAAAGAGCGGCACAAATCCATCGAACGACATCACACGTGTGAGCGTGGAGTCGACTCTATATACCAAGGTAGCTTTTGCAATAGGGTCACTCCACGCAATAAGTGTGTGGTCAGGTGACTGACTAAACGAAGGAAGTACTTGTTTGAACTCTTGCTTAAGCAGTTCTGTTTGCGTAGCCGTCGTTATATCAATCGAGTAGATTCCCGCGTTGGTAAATCGAGCGATACGCGAATCATCTATGAAAAACGGTGCAAAGCCTGGAGAAACCACTGCACTCTTGCCTGTCGCTGTGAAGAATAGCACCACCTCCCAATCCGAAGCATCTCGTGAGCCTACTTTCCCTTCCATTTGCTTTGCGTACACTACCCCTTTTCTATTTGGTGAAAGCGCGGCCGTTGCGATAGGATCCTTACTGGTTAAGAGAACCTTGCTGTCGAGCTCAATTCGGTACACTTGCGTAGCAGGATCTACCATGACAAACAATGCGTCATTTTTTGGAGCTGCATACACTACATACTTACCTTGTTGTGCACTGTCGGATACATAACTATGAGCCGTGGCAGTATAGATTTTCGCTTCACTAGAAGCACGAGCAATAAAAAGAGCATTGCGAATCTCGCTTGGCAGCGTCGATGCACTCCACGCGGCAGTTGCAGGTGGGTAGTAACGTATCGCCGCAGCAGTGGCTCCTGCAAACAACACCACGAGAAGCACGACCACACCCGCGATAATCCGTGTGTTGTTGCGTAGCCCTCTTTCTGGATCTCTCTTTACAGCAGTGGGATTCTGAACTTCCGGTTCCATAGGTTCATAGTACCCTCTTTAGGTACGTATGGAGTCTCCTGTGTGTGGAGAACTCTCTAAAACTCAACAACCTTGGCTACCAAATTCACAATAATCTTGCTTATATCAACAACACCGTCACACGTCACTTTGTATGTAACCTGAGACGTAATAGGAGGAGTCACTGCTGAGGTATTCACCCCACACGAAGACGCAGCCACCGTGGTGTTAATCCCTGGACCCGTAATGGTGCAAGAGGTGGTTACTCCGGTTGCGCTGAGGGTAAGGGTGCTGGTTTGGCCACTGCGTACTCGGGTAGGTGCTGCGGTGAGGTTTGCTGCGGGAGTACCACAACCAACGGGGGCGTAGGTGCCTTGTGAGTATGAGGGGGCGTAGGTTGATTCGGAATACGTTGGTGCGTAGGTGGCTTGTGAGTAAGTTGGAGGCGCTACATATCCACAACTTGGACTGTTAGGAGTGCTACCCGTTTGTCCATTGCACGTATCACTGGAGATGTAGGTTGTTCCGCTGCAGTAGCTGTTGTTTGTGCAGGATGGAGGCGCTACATATCCACAACTTGGACTGTTAGGAGTGCTACCCGTTTGTCCA
>CAZYDN010000004.1:39273-45210 GCA_964646315.1 uncultured Candidatus Saccharibacteria bacterium | reverse complement strand
CATGAGTATTTGTAGCTTCTTTTTCATGCACAAATTATACCAATTTTACTGGCTGGGAGTTTGGTACGAAGTGGGAACCAGCTTCTTTAGTTAACAGGCTCTGCTTTTAACTTAAATTCTCTCTCGTTTGAACCTTGATCCATTCCCGAAAGATTGTATTTCCCGTCATCCTGAACAAGTGCACTGTATTGGACTTCCATCCAAGTCTCCCCATTTACGAAACGAACTTCATGCCATTTGGAAGGCTTCAAAAACAAATCCTCTCTGGGAGCGTTAGCGAAAGTGTGATTTGCTCTTGTTAAACGCAAATCGTTTGTCTTAGCCATTACATGGATTCTGGAATTTTTTTGCTCTTCGCCCTTATCGTTTATGATTTGAAGCCTGCTTCTAAGCAGGTGGACAGATTCATCAAGTCCAACCATGAGCTTTGTCTGATTAATAGCGAAGTTAAAATTCGCTTCCAACCTATCCGGATATCTAAATTTGTATATCTTCACCAAGAACTCTAAGTATTCTTGGTTTAGATTGAAAGTTGCTCCATTAGCTTTGTGGGTTTTATAAAGACCTAAAACATTATGGTCTTGAACATCTCGAGAAGAAAATCTCACATCATGGATCTCTCCAATCATTTTAAGATACTTTTCTAAAGAAGTCGCGGACAGAATTGCTCCTTGAATAAGCATTCCATTATCAATTAGGACTCGAGCAGACAAATAGTCATCGTCAGCAAGAGTGAGCCAGCCGATTATGTCTCGTCTCTTCTTAGGATCTTTTACTATCTTAGGTGAAACCTTGTCCATTGTTGGTAGCGAGATTCAGGCTACAGCGCGTCAGGATTCTTCCTTCGCCAATGCACTGTTCCTAACCACGAACCATCACCACCCCTCTCGTAGTATTCTGGATAAACGTTATATGCAGAGAGCGGTATGTCCTTTGGCTTCGGTGGTAGTTCTGGAATTCTGCCAGCACAATAATCTCTCCACTCATTCGTGTTTTTAAGACCTAGTCCGCGCACGAACTCAACTGCTTCATCGTACGATTTGTACTTACTTTTCGTTCTTACACCCTTACCCTTTTTCCAGCTATATGTTTTATTGCCGGTTCCCAGCCAACCAGGCATTTTTCCATTCTTAATGTATTCGCTTCCATAAACTCTATCCGGTTGACCTGGAATATATTCGGGTAGGGCGCCAGACTTTTTATAGGCAAACCATTCTTGAGTACTTTTCAAGTTTAGTGCGCGCACATATGAGGCTGCGTCGCTGTATTCAAGGTATCGTCCCTTCGTAGAGTGTCCGGTCCCGAGCCACCCAGGCCAGCCACCCTTTTCGTTGAACTCGCCTGCGTATCGAATATGAGCTCCCGTACCCGGAATATTGTCCGGCAGAGGCGGCAGTTCCGGAATTTCTTCCTTACAGTATTTCATCCATTCGCGTTGAGTTTTAATCCCAAGTGTGTGTACAAATTTAATTGCTTCATCATATGAAAGTAAGCGACGAGAAAGTGGTGTAATCTTCTTCCAAACCTTAATTCCAATGTGTTCTTCAAAATCCCCAATATTGAAAAGCTCTGTTATTTGTTCGTCAGCATTAATTTCAAAAATATTAGAACCAGAACTTAGTTTCTTACCTCCATGATTGGCGTCAAAATAATCAATGATTCTTTCATCATTTGTAGCAAGGGCTCTGATTACTTCAATTACAGCCTGAAATGCCTCACTTTCTACGAAAACATTTGGAGGCTCTCCATGTGAAATAACAGGGATTAAAATATAACCACACTCCTTGCCCTCTGCGCGTCTTAACGCCCTCCCAACTGCTTGTACTATATCTACTTTGCTTTTTCGAGGATCTGCGAAAAGCACACAGTCTATGTTGGGAACATCAACACCCTCAGTAAGACAGCGTGCATTTGTGATCAAGGCAGACGGAGCCTCTGAGAACTCCCTTATCGTTCCCTTCCTCTCAGAAGCTGGTGTCTTGCCGGAAACATGAAATGTTTCGGTTATCTCTGCCTTCGGTTCAATATCTTTATAAATATCCGAATACAGGTCTTTGAATTGTTTAGCCTTTGCGACTGAACTATGGAACGAAACACTATGCTTTAAATCGAGTCGTTTCGCTGACTTAGCAAGAGTAACAGCAGAGGCCAGCATCTGTGGCTCTATGTTGTGTTCCTTACTTCCAACTACTCGTATTAGCGAATTGTCTCTTATTTTTTCTTCAATATCTAAGTTCTCAGTGTTTGAAACAATGCGAGTGACAATCCTATAGTCAGAGAGGATACCTTCTTCAAGAGCACTCTTAAACGATAAGTGTTCAAAAGTGTCTCCATACACAGAGACATCGTCCATCGATACTATTTCATCACTTTTCCCGGAGAATCTCTTCTCCGTAGCGGTCATGAAGAGTCGACGTTTAATTGATACGTTTTCATCAAAAAGTAGATGCGTGAATAGTTTTCCTCGTTGTCCAACTGTCTTGTGCGCCTCGTCCATAATCCCTAGGTCAGCTTCAATGTTCTCTGCACGAAGGGCAGACGCAAGAATCTCACCAGATTGATATGTAGTAAAAATGACACGCATCTGGGCATCTGAAGTACCTCTCAACCATTCTCGAACTTCCTCAATATTTGTTGAACAAGGAAAGCCAAGATCATGAGTATGCACTGCTAGCGAATCTATATCATGCGCAACTGTCTTGTCCGAACAAACACATAACCAACGAAGCTTATCTCCTTCGCCATGAGCACTATATTCACGTAGCCAACCAGGAAGGGTTTGTTGTATTAGTGCCAGTGATGGGACAGCCAGTATAATCGTTCTTGCCTTCAAAGATTGGGCTATCCAAAATGCAGTCAAGCTCTTTCCCGCTCCACAAGGCATTATTAATTTCCCACGGGTATTATTTTCTTCAACAAAATATTTAGTAGCATTTTCTATTGCTCTTTGTTGGTGTGGTCTAGGTGTTCGTGGCTCAAGCTTAATTTGTGCACCCTTTAGTCGTACTTGTAGCTGATCAAAAAAAGTTTTATCTAATTGCTCCCACGTATCGCTTGAAAGAAAGCCTATTCTCCCTTCCTCAGCCTGTTTTAATACCGACGAATATTTATCACCTGTATATGCGATAAGGCAGTATTCAAATCTGCTACGAATCATCGAAAGTCCAACAAAGGTGGATATTTCTCGCCACGTAAGAGAGCCCGTTACATCAGTTCTGTATTTACATTGAACTGCCCAGAATTTATTGTCCTTTGTACGCGCCACTAAATCTATTCCCATGTCACGCCCACTAAGGTGGAGTTCTTCTTTTACACTCGGAGGTATTTCAGACCATAGCCATATATCAGCAATTTGCGTGCTGTAAATAGGATCTATCTGTAAGAAGTACTTAGTCAGGACTTCAAACATGTCCCCGCGCTCTTTCAGCGAGACTGATTTTGCTGTGCCAAGAAACTCTTCCCAGCTATTTATATTCTCAAGTGCTTTCACTAACATACAGTATTCCTAATATGTCCAGATGACAAACGTTCAAAACACTAAAACTAATCACTTATTACACCACACACCCATGAAACCTTTCCGTTTCTGGCGTGGTTCTCTGCTGATAGAGAGCAGGTAAATAAAACTAAGTCTCTCAAAACATTAAAAACTAACTAGCCTCAATAAGAATATATACCTGAAGCAGAGAGGAATAGTTCTGTAGATAAACCGGCAATCAGCCGGCTTTTTTGTTTACAGACAGAGAATACAAGAATCCAAAAGCCCTAGAAATAGGGCTTTTTCTGTTCTCAGCAGAGGAGGAGTTCCACAACCATGCCCAAATTTAGCCAGCAACTCATTTCAGAGACAATCACCTGCTTTTATGAGGAGGATGGTGTTCTGTTGACCCAAGAGGAGGCTTTGGCTGTGCTGGACTCACTTTCTGGTCTGTATCTTGCGTTTACACCTGGACAGTGTGGGGACGGCTCCGGAACGCGCTTGAGCGCGGACGGGGGCGTCCACCCTGCCGGTGCTCGTAACACCGGCAGTACGTTGCCAAATGAAACATGATAGACACAGTTAAGCTACTCATCCCTATCAAGGATCCAGCCCTGCTCCAAAAGCTGGAAGGCAATTTAACACGGTTCCGTAAGGAGGATTTGACCCGAGACCAGGTCATCTTTGAATTCCATTCTGCAAACCTTCGTCTCGGCTCTCACTACCGAAACGTGTCCATTAAATCTACTCAGAATCCTGTAGGCCTATTCATAGAGCTCTCCTTCGCCAAATACGATAAAGGCAACAATGTGGAAATGATCTATCCACATAACCTTATGGAGATTGCTGAACGATTGCACACAGAGCTTTGCATACACCTGAATGAAATACTTCCACCAATTTCAACATGGCCCGTATACCGGCTCGATGTCTGTTATAACTGGCTCTTCAAAAGCGAAGACGAGGCACGGTACGCTATGGATTTTATTCAGCGTATAGATTATCCTCGCAAGAAAAAGTACCACTACGATAGTTCGGTTATGTATACCGGTTCTGCCTATGTAATTAAGGCTTACCTCAAGGGTGAAGAATTCCTAAAACATGACTTCAAGGAACTGAGCGGCACAGACGCTGACAGAACATACGATCTACAACAGTATGCAAAGCGTATTGTCCGTTTCGAGGCGGGATTGCGTCGAAAGTATCTTTCCGAATTCATGGGACTACAGGATGTGTTCCTTGCTGACATAGCAAACGACGAAAAAATAGAGGAGACACTGAAGCACTTCCTCGACAAAACTTTTTTCTACATTAACGCAAAATCCACTACGGAGGCAGAGGTAAGTAAAATTCTGCATGAGAACTTCAGTAAGACTAAAGCTATGCGCCTCTATCAGTTCTACAAAGGATACTTTTTCGACCAAACGATTAAAGACATGCTCCTGAGCGGAGGCATGAACAGAAGCACGATTTGGAGATACAAGACTGATCTAAAGCGTGTTGGCATTGGCCACGAGATACAGAGCCCTGAAGGTGTCGGTATTCTGGAACAGCTTATTATTCCCTCTCCAAATGCCCGCTTTGATTTAAAAGAATTAAAACTATAGTATGCGCCTATGAAGTATCTTGTTTACGCCCGTAAGTCCACTGAATCCGAAGATCGGCAGGTTCTCTCCATCCCTGCACAGCTCAATGAACTACAAGCTATTGCTGAACGTGAGGGCTACGAAATACAAAGGGTGTTTGAGGAGAGTATGTCTGCCAAGGCTTCTGGCCGTCCCGTATTAAATGAGATGCTCAAGCTCATAGAAAAGAGTAAGGGCTATTCCCTGCTTGTGTGGAACGTTGATCGACTCGCACGAAACATGCGAGACGGTGGAGTGATTCTTGAGTTAATGGACCAGGGAAAGATTATAGAAATACGTACTTACGAAAAAACGTATCGAAATACACCAGACGACAAGTTCATGATGAGTCTTAGCTTTGGTATCGCTAAGAAGTATGTAGACGATTTATCTGTGAACGTGAAGCGTGGACTTACTGAGAAAATGAAGCGAGGCGAATGGCCAAACAAAGCCCCATTTGGATACCTGAATGACTCGCTCACAAAAGGAATTGTCATCGATCCAGAGCGTGCACGATATGTGCTACGCGCATACGAACTATACCTAACTGGTAGTCACAGCTTTGGTAGTATTGCGAATACTCTCTACGAAGAAGGGCTTCGCACTGCTTCTGGCAAGAAAGTACTAAAGAGCTATGTGCAACGAATTCTGAACTCCCGTTTCTATACAGGCGTCATGGAACGCGAGGGCAAATTGTACGAAGGTAAATACGAAGCCCTGGTATCTAAGGACGCCTACGACAAGGTGCAGGAACTAATGCACAGCGCATCCCGCCCTCGCTCGAAGTCCAACGAAATTCTGTTTCCGCTCCGCGGTTTCCTCTTCTGCGATACC
>CAZYDN010000004.1:0-39263 GCA_964646315.1 uncultured Candidatus Saccharibacteria bacterium | reverse complement strand
CCTGCGGATGTACACTCACCTCCACTCTCAAAAAGGGACACCAGTACTACTACTGCACAAACGGACGCGGAAACTGCGATGCCCACAAAACGTACTTACGCGAATACAACCTCTACAATCAGGTAGGCGAGCTTCTCTCTTCCCTTCATTTCTCGGAAAGGAAAATTGCACTGATGTACAAAGCGGCACAGGCTCGAATCGGCCACAATGCGTCCGAAGCACGCCTTGGTCTTGAGTTGCTTACGCAACGACTACACGCCCTCCCAGACCGCGAATCTCGCCTCCTAGACGCGTATGTTGCCCAACAGATTACCCAGGAACTCTACGATCAGAAATCAGCCAGTTTAAAGCACGAGCGCATTGATATTGAAAAACAAATAAAAGCTCTTGAATCAGCGGACCCGTCTTTTACTTTGGAACCAACTAAAAAGCTATTTGAACGAGGAAGTACAGCATCAAAAGAGTTTGTTGATGGAAGTAATGAGAAAAAGCGAGAGGTGCTTGAAAATCTACTTTGGAACCTCACTATCAAAGACGGAAAAGTGGCGCAGATACAATACAAAACTCCGTATCACATACTCGCTAAAGCACCCAAAACAGGCTCACTTTCAACAATGCTGCGAGACTAGGACTCGAACCTAGATAACATCCTCCAGAGGGATGCGTCCTACCATTAGACGATCTCGCAATAGCGAGGCAGGTAACACCTGCCTGCTCCCGAAAAGATACTCGAAAAACAGCCTTAATGCAACGAAAGAGCAGATGACGCCCTAAGGCCTCATCTGCTCTTTCTGTCGTCATTCTCCCTTGCTCAAGGGCTAGTTACCAGCTTCGGCTCGGGCACTCGCCTTCACCTCACTGTTACCCCTAATTCCCTTCATAATTATCTCCATGTCCTTGCGGGCAGCCTTAAGGTCTGCCTGTCCAGCCTCAATCTTTGCCTTTGCACTCTTTAGGGCCTCAGCATTGCTCGCAGCGATAGCGGTGTCGCCGTTGTCAGCCTGAAGATTTGCCACAAGCGCTGCTCCTGCCTGTGCCTGTACTTTAGCATCTGCAATCTTAGCGTTCATGTCTGCAAGTGCTGCCTTAACCTCTACAGAAGCTGAAGCGGTGATGCGAGCGGAAAGCTTTGCTGAGAACGTCTCCATCTGTGCAGCCACATTCATAATGCGGTCTGCTGCAGCAGTGATAGCTGCTTTTGGCATAGTAACGAGGTACACACGATATGCCTTCGTAACCGACTTCATGTGTTCCCGCACCATTGCGATATCGGTCTCTGCTGCAATCTTTACCTTAAGAGCGGTAAGGTTCGTTACCTGAGCGGATAGTTCAGCAGCAATAGATGCTTTCTGCTCTGCAGAAAGACGATCCATCTCTCCTACACGCTTAATCTGCGCATTGAGGCGAGCGATGCGTCCATCAATCTCAGCGGTTGCACGAGCCTTGACTGTGGCGAGATCGCCACCCCTCTCAATCTTCTTGTCGTCTCCGTTACGGGTAGAGGTACCGTTGCGCTCCGGTGATACCGTCCCCTTTCGCAAATCATCCTGATGCTCTCGGTCGCGATCGCGATCCCTTTGGGCCGCTTCTGTCTTCTGACGGTCATCGAGACGGAACTTCAAATTGAAGAGTCCCTGAATACCATCTTTCTTATCCCCTCGAGAGTCCGTAGAGACTTCCGTGTTTACTGAAGTCGATACAGAAGTATCAGTGGAGTCGTTTGCGAGTGCTGCGAGTGGGCTTGTGGCTACCACAACTCCAAGCAATGTGGTGATGGCGATAGGTAGTTTCTTCATAAAATATAGTGTGGGTGAGCTAACAATTACTGAACCTGTGCGGACTCTTTGAGGCTCGTATCTAGTGAGGCGTTGTCTGAGTCCAGACCCTTAAGTTCAGCGTCGATAGCCGCTGCGTCCTGTGCCAGAGAGTCATCTGTAGTGCTCGTGCCACTTGGGAGCGTAGCGGGTTCACTAGAGAAGACGTTTGCAGACTCGGCATTCTTACCTATCTGCCATTGGTAAACCATATAGCCAGCGACTACTACTACCACGACTGCAAGCGCCGCGAGTAGCATCTTAAGTGATTGGGACATGATATCTAAATAAAGGTAACTACTAAGTTCATTGATAGTATATCTCCCAAACTATGAAGAAATCATAAAGCTGTGAGCAGTGCGGGGAATGGTAAAAGGCCGGCAGTTGAACTGCCGGCCCCTTTTTTTGCGTCCCGCAAACTAGCGGTGGCAACTGTCCCCGACCTTCTTCCCGATTTCGAGCATCCTCTTTCGGACTGGCACAGAGGGAGTGACCGTTGGCGCAACCTCCTCTGACGGTGGGAGGCCACTAAAGAAATGATCGGTATTCACTTCTAAAGCCTGTGCGATTTGCCAGAGTCTGGCAGCGTGAATTCGATTAGCACCGCATTCATACTTCTGAATTTGCTGAAACCCAACATCACACTTCTTACCCAGTTGGGCTTGAGTTAAGCCGACCATACGTCGGCGCTGCCGAATACGCTTGCCGATATGCACCTCGATGTCGTTTTCCCGCACCTGAAAATCAGTCATGGAGCGACCCTTTCCCAATTGGAGGCTGGCAATAGCCAGCGAACTAAGCCAGGGCCACTATTGCACAATTAATTTTAAATACCAAATCTAAGACGTAGACTTCGCTTGGGCAGCTCTGAGAAACGCTGAGAATAGTGGGTGCGGGGCTAGAGGACGCGCGATGAGTTCTGGGTGCGCCTGGGTACCAAGGAAAAAGGGATGCACGGACTCTGGAAGTTCCGCTATTTCCATGAGCACGGCGTCAGGACTGGTTCCTGAGAATACGAGACCTGCTTCCGAAAGCTTGGGCACGTAGGCTGGGTTAATTTCGTATCGGTGACGATGACGCTCCTCCACCTCATCCTTTCCGTATGCCTTGTGGGCGATAGTGCCTGGCACGATTTTTTCTTTGTACACTCCCAGGCGCATGGTTCCCCCATATTCCCCACGAGCGAGCACTTCCTTCTGAGCGTCCATCATAGCAACAATAGGATGTGGCGCCTCTGGGTTAATCTCTACCGTGTGAGCGCCTTCGAGCCCGAGTACATTGCGCGCATACTCCACCACCATGAGCTGCATACCGTAACAAAGACCGAAATACGGGATTTTGTTTTCTCGCGCATACTGAATCGCCTTCAGCTTTCCTTCAATACCAGTTTCACCGAACCCGCCCGGTACGAGAATACCGTCATACTCACCAAGCTTCTCGATATTCCCTCCGTTTTCAAAATCCTTTGCGTTCAACCATTCAATCTTAGGCTTTACCCCTATCTCAGCTCCTGAAAACTTGAGCGCTTCAATCACAGAAAGATAGGCATCGGAGAGTACGAAATCCCCTGTATCAAAATACTTCCCTACGATACCAATGCGTACTTCTGGCCCACCCTTTTTGATACGAGTAACAAAGTCGCTCCACGCAGAGAAGTCTGCAGGAGTGTCCTTTGAAAGCGAAAGTGCGTCGAGCAAAAGATTACCGAGATTATCCATTTCAAAGTTTAGGGGCACGTCGTAGATGCTTGCGACGTCTGGAGCCGAGATAATATGATCCGGGCGCACGTTGCACCAAATAGCGAGTTTCTCCTTACGCTTTTCATCCATCGGGTCGTTACTTCGAGCGAGTATAAAATCGGGTTGCACTCCGTATGAGTTAAGCTCACGCACCGCGCTCTGTGTTGGCTTGGTTTTCATTTCACCAATAGTGTTTGGCACCGGAAGATATGACACCAACACGAAACGCACATCGTTTGGGTGCTTGAGACGCATGACACGCGCAGCCTCGATAAACAATCCGTTCTGGAAGTCCCCTACGGTGCCTCCAATCTCGATTACGGAAATCTGACTTCCATTGTGTCCGGCTGCTTGTTCTAGTCTTTCAATAATTTCGTCGCGCACATGTGGAATAGTTTCCACAAACTTTCCGTGGTAGCCGAGCGCGCGTTCACGATTAATAACCGACTGATACACCATGCCGCTGGTCATATAGTCCTCGGGACCTAAGTCACGATTTAAGAATCGCTCATAGTTACCCATATCCTGGTCTGTTTCAAGACCGCTCGAAAGCACAAATACCTCACCATGCTCAGTCGGGTTCATGGTGCCCGCGTCCACGTTTAGGTAAGGGTCAATTTTTACCAAATTTACCTCGTATCCACGCTGCTTCAAAATAAGCCCGACTGACGAAGACGCGATTCCCTTTCCCACTCCCGACATCACTCCACCAAGTACAAAGAGATATTTATGTCCGTCGAGTGCCATATGCAAAGTTAGTTAGGAATGCGAATACCAATATGAGCACGGAGGAAGAAACTGCGGATGTTGGTTGGTGCGCAGATGAGAGGGTCGAACATAGAAGATTTAGACGCTTAGGTACCTACGTACCGCAAGGTAGCTGGCAAGTGCTCCGATGAGAAGTCCCGACCCTACGAGAATGAGGAAAATAACAGCAAAGTTGTCGAGGTAGTAGGAGAAGAGATTGAATCCTCCGAGCCACGCAGAGAGCGCAGTACCCGCATACCAGGTGGCAGGATAGAAGAACAATAGTGCGAGCAGTGCCGCAACCACTCCCGCCATAATGCCCGCCACAATAAATGGTCCGCGGATGTACATATTAGACGCTCCTACGAGGCGCATAACTGCAATTTCGTCACGTGCAGTGTAGATAGCGAGGCGAACCGTCGTGAAAGCAATAATGAGTGAAGCAATGGCAAATAAAAGCACGATAGCAATACCTGCGCGCTCGGTAGTAGTAATGGCAGCGGTGAGGCGGTCAATAACCGTTTTGTTCTGGTAGTAGTTGATACGGTCAATGATGGGACCAGATGAAGGAGAAATAGAAGGATCATCTGAGAGGAACTTCACAATACCTTCGTACTGGGAAGGATTCTTTGCTTTTACCGCAAGAGATGCACCCAGAGGATTCTCACCAAGTTCGTCTAGCGCCTGTAGCGTGAGCTCATCGTTTCCGTGACGTTCACGGAAGTTAGCAAGTGCTTGGTCGCGTGAGACGTACGTTACAGACGCAACCTCCGGCAGACTCTCAAGCTTCTTTCGTACAGAAATTATGTCGACTTCGTTTGCACTGGTGACGAAGTACACGTTTACGTCTACCTTGTCTTTAATTGCAGTGAGGGTATTACCTAAAATGGCTGAGAGGAATACGAGCGAGCCCACAATGATGAGCGTAACGGTCATGATGAGCACAGTTGCAAACGAGACGACACCACTACGCATGAAGCTTTTTGCTCCACCAGTTAGCACGCGCTTGAAAGAAGTTGTGAACATATAGAAAGTATTACAGGAGGTACTGGCCCTGGGAATCGTCGCGCACCACTCGACCCTTATCCATAGTGATAACTCGCTTACCAAGTGCATCCACCACTCCCTTGTTGTGAGTAGTAATGATAACCGTAGTACCTAGTTGATTAATTTTCTTGAGAATTTCAATAATCTCGTATGTGTTTGTTGGGTCGAGATTACCGGTAGGCTCATCGGCCACAATAACGTCTGGCTGATTTATGATGGCGCGTCCGATAGCTACACGCTGCTGCTCACCACCTGAGAGTTGGCTTGGGAAATGGTGCGCCTTGCTCCCCAGATCTACAAGATCAAGAAAATGAGGGACGTCTGATTCAATCTCATCCTGTGGACGACCCGCAGCCTCCATTGCAAAGGCAATATTTTCGTATGCAGTCTTGTTTGGAATAAGACGGAAATCTTGGAACACCATACCGATCTTTCGACGGTAGTGATGGAGACTGCTCTTTGGGAGTGAATTCACATCCACTGACTCAAAAAAGACTGCACCGGTAGTTGGCGCATCCTCCGCGAGAAGCATTTTAAGAAGTGTGGTCTTACCTGCACCAGAGTGACCCACAATAGAAACAAATTCTTTAGGAGCAATCGACAACGTCACGTCTTCAAGTGCGGGAGTGCCGTCCTTGTAATGCTTAGTAACTTTGTCGAAGTAAATCATACGAGGTATCGGGGATTATTATACCCTGCTTGCGGCAGAAGCGTCTATGAAGGGATCTAAAGAACCTCCGAAAACTGCGTCTGGATCATGTGATTCATGGCCCGATTCATGATCTTTTACGAGTTTGTACGGATGAAGTACATACGAACGCATCTGATTACCCCAGCTATTATCAGTAACCGCAGCGATAGAACGACCGCGGGCCTCAGCCTCACGCCTAGCCTCTTCACGAGCAAATAATTTGGCTCGCACCAGCTCCATAGCTTTTTCGCGGTTACCCTGCTGGCTTCGCTCGCTTGAGACATGTACAGAGATCCCAGAAGGCACATGAGTAATACGGACGGCCGTTTCTCTTTTGTTTACGTTTTGACCCCCAGCTCCACCAGAACGAGCAAATTGAATATCGAGATCGTCTGAACGTAGTTCTACCTCGTCGTCACGCGTGAGGTGTGGAAGGACCTCCACAAGTGCAAAGGAGGTTTGGCGCTTATCGTTTGCGTTGAAAGGAGAAATACGTACGAGTCGATGCACTCCAGATTCCGAGCGGAGTCTGCCGTACACTCCTTTCCCGGTTATTTCTATAAGACAACTACGAAATCCACCCTGGTTATTTTGGCTCAAGTCTAGCTCATGTATGCGCCATCCTTTTTTTTCGGCATACGCTTCGTACATGCGACGCAGCATCGCCGCAAAATCCTCTGCATCGTCTCCTCCAGCTCCAGCTAAAATGGCGAGCGTAGCGGGTCCCGCGTCATGACCGTCTCCCGCGTCCCCACCTTCCTTAAGACTCTGGTACTCACGCACCACACGCTGAGCCTCATCCTTATCTGCCCAGAAGGTGGGAGAAGCCATGAGGGTCTCTATTTCCGTGATGCGCTCTTCTGGATTCATACGAATCAGTATAGCAAAATCCGTACATTCACTAAGAATGTACGGATTTTGTGTTTTGGAGCCGAGGGGGAGACTTGAACTCCCGACCCATTGCTTACGATGCAATTGCTCTACCAACTGAGCTACCTCGGCAAGGTTGAAAAACTATATCATGACCCATCTTTCTGGCGAGTGGACGTATACCGGGTACTTCCGACCCCCTTTAGTAAGGTGGGTATCTCCCACAAGAAAGTATAGAAATCTTTATTTGAGAGATTTATTCTGGTGGCACACGCCCCCACTTCAGAGCGGCACCAATAACACCCACCGCTGCTCCAATCATGTTCGCACACAGATCAAGCAACGTGTTGTAGTAACCACCTACGTCTGTATGAGGAATGGTGATTTTCGCAGTAAATTCAATTACTTCATTTATTGACCCCACACCCATAGCGGCAAGTGCTGCCATGACCGCAATAGCCCTCACCGGCAAGGAGGAGTGACGCACCAAATAGTAGTACGTGATAAGCGCCGCTACGGCCGTACCGTATGGGTGAACAAATTGATCAAAACGCCAAATTGTAATGCCGTTTTCTCCATTGTTTACGAGAGGTATAAGCACTAAGTCGTAGAGCACTTGACCCTGAACCTGTATGCCACCTCCGAGCGCATGAAGTAACCCAAGTACGGACATTGCCCATAGAGCCCATAGTGGCAATCGCCATTTAGGCAACATCCAAGCAATACCTATAACAAGTACTAAAAGAATCCCTAAATAAAACGTAAACTCCACAGCCTCATGCGTGAGGAAGTAATACGCTGCGATAGCGATATAGGTCAATGTGAATCCCAGTACCGTCAGGTTTTCTGGTGTCGCCCGTTTATACGGTACGTCTGTCATGTTGAGCCGATGGGCAGAATTGAACTGCCGACCTACTCCTTACCATGGAGTTGCTCTACCCCTGAGCTACATCGGCGAATGAGGGTAAGAGAAATGCATCTGTACTCAGATATATTTCTCTTCGCCCGAACGAGCCGATAGTACCCGTTCCGAGCCTTGCGAGGAAACGGGTACAGTGGCGACTTCTCGGACTTTCTTCTTACAAATTCTCCCGCCCCAAGCAATCCCAGGTCTGCGAGGACTTGCTTACAGCGGGAACCCGGCCTAAATCTCTCCAGACCAGGACCTTCGCATCCTAACGTAAGAATCCAAAATGCTCAAACCTGGGGATTCCTCAATATCCCCCTAGGGCCCGCTGGGCGGCTATAAGAGCGCTATGCTTAAGGTGTTACTCACTACTACTTTTCACTTCATATGAACCACATGAACCAGACGAGCCATTGTAACTGCTCTCATCACAAGGTACTTCCTGCCTTCCTGATACTTGTCGGCTTATCCTTCCTTCTTGCCCACTTCGGCATTATAAGCGCGGATACCAACAGCATTATCTGGCCAGTACTTGTAATTCTCCTTGGTCTTGGAAAGCTTAAGGGTGGTAGTTGCAGCTGCTACAAGCAACAGTCATAGACGGTTGCTTCATCTTAAAAGAGCCCTCTTTGGAGGGCTCTTTTAAGTTACGCCTCAAGCCGTCTAAAGATTCACAAAACACTTCCTTATAACTTTTGAATTGCTCGCGTATGCTTACAGAATGTCTTTGCGCATAGCAGTTATAAATCTTCAGTCTGGAATAGGAGTAACAAAGGGATACTCTCAGTATCTGACTCGTGGGTGGCGGTATCTCCTTCCTCACCATGGACTACCCATTGAAGAAGCTGCGACTTTTCTGACTTTTGAGCATGTAGATATAGCTCTCCTCACCGAGGTAGAGGGAGGTTCAAAACGTTCACGATATCTATCGCATTTAGCTATTCTTTCCGAAAGAACTGGACTACTTCACACAAAATTCTTTTCTACGAGAAGTCATGGCGAGGTTATAAACGAAGGTAATGCTATTTTGAGTCGCCTCCCTATTCTTTCCACCACTACGCATCCGCTCACCAAATCCACCAACCCACGAGTACTGGGAATTTCGGTAGTGCAATTAGAGAACTCTACTCTCTCCGTGTGTGTAGTACACCTCGCCCTCCGGGCGCGTGCACGCCTGGCTCAATTGCAGGAGCTTGTAGAACTGCTCACGAAATTAGATGGACCAATTATTCTCGCAGGAGATTTCAATGAAAGAGACCATACTGCGTTCGATGTTTTGAAAGCCATAGGACTTACCCCCATGTCCGTACCCACCTTTCCCTCCTGGAAGCCTCGCCATGCGCTTCAGGTACTTTTTGTAAGTACTCATCTGCGTGTCATATCTATTTCTGCTCCCCCACATTCCCCTTTCTCTGACCACCTTCCGCTACTTCTTGAAGTTGAAGCTGTGTGACATCACTCCACATTAACCGTAAATGCAGTAGGGATAACCTGCCCGTCTACTTTAAATTGCCCCCATACCGTGTAACGTCCTTTTTCAGGGAACAAGACATGTGCTTCTACACGAGGACCAAATGTAGGAGGAATTACCATGGAAGCCATGGAGTGAATTATTTTCCCATCCCTCACCACAATAGGCGGGTACGGCGTGCCTGGTGGATGAATTTCTCCGTGTGCATGCATAAACTGCGACAAGTCATTTTTTACTACCGCCACATGCATAGCAGCAGACAAATACGGTGTGAGAGAGGTAACAGGTTTACCATCCTTCGCGAAGTCATATATGAGTGTAGTTGGCTTTCCAGCTTCTGGGATGCCGTATGTGAGTGCGACATCATACCCTTCAAACACCCCGCGGCTAGGGTAACTGCTTTGCTTTACGGCCTGTGAGGGTGTTCCTTCCACCGATACTAGGAATTGCTTCGATTCAAGACGTACTCCGTGCGCGTAATCTATTGCCACAATATATTTGCCTGCCTTAGGGAAAGCATAGGAAAGCGTAAAGGTGCTGTCAGCAATTTCTTTTGCGGTAAGCGCACGCACATCATCAGGATGAATATGTGTAAAAACAGTTTGATCTTCACTAACAATGACCATGTGCATGAGTTTCTCCATGTCTTTATATAGCAGGGCCGGAGATCCGTCCTTCTTTTTAAACGCAACCGTGAAGGTGACAGGAACACCAGTCACAAGGGTTGAGGGAGTAGTGGCAAACGTAACTTCTGCAGGCCCTAAACTACTCAAATATTGGTACTCGTGTGGATCGGAGATGAGATACGGATAATCTCCCATGCCCCACATGCAGCCCTCTTGTGGCACTTGCGAAATGGGTACTCCTGCCTTGGTCGGCAACATTACATGCCACATGTTTCCGTCCGCTTCACAAGAAGCTTTAAACGGATTGAGTAGTCCACGACTTGCGAGCAATCCCGCACATCCGGCCACAAAATATAGTGCCATTAAAAATGCAGGGACTACGAAGTAGTACGGGGGAATATATTTTGTTAGTGGAGCGGCAAGTGAAGCTTCCCTACGAGAAAGGAAATACAGCAACAATGAAAAACCGAGCGCTGACAATCCAATCAAGATGAACACGAGCGTGAAAAGATTAAGCGCGCGATCTTTCCCCGGATCACTCGAGAGGGCCACATCGTTTGCTCCTACTTCAAACACTGCATGCGCGTCATAGCCACCCTTTTGCGGCGCATCGACGGACACCTCATACGGGCCCGTCCCACTCATAAGAAGCGCTGGAAATGCATATGCCCCGTCATACCGAATTTGAAGAGGCACCTGAAGTGGGTCAGTGTCCGATGAAGTATCTCGCACCGTAAGAAATGGCACGGCACTACCTGCATCTCCCTTAACGGTTAGGTGCATACTTGTATCTTCAGACCCGTCACGAGAAAGAGTTATTACGGCTCCCTGGTCATGCACTTCAAAAACCTTTCCTTGAGAAACAGGGAGCGGCGGAGAGGTGATGATAACGACACTCGAGGCGTACACCACAAAAAGTGCAAAAGCGAGCTCAGCAGCAAGCGTTGCGGGCAAAAACCGAGTAAATGAACGGGAGGCCCATACGCGCGCAACAGTATGATACAAACGCATACCAACCAACAGCACTGCACCTAAAAGCAATATTAAAAAAGCACTTCCCCACTCTGTCGTGAACAGATTACTGAAGGTCTTCAAGTGTAGCCACACGATATAGCAGGCTGTCACCGATATAAGCCCTATATCAATCGCGAGCATAATAAATATCGGACGAATACTTTCATCAAAGAATTCTCGTAAACGCGGATGGAGAACAACCGCAACAAGCGCAAAAAGAATACCGAACAAAATATCCTTTTCCACCAAGTGCACGATATTTATAAATATAGAAAGGTCTGGTAGAAACGGATTCGCGGTAGCGTGACTAATCTTTGCGCGAAAGTATGCAAACAACAGCATGAGCGCAATCATGCCTATTTCGTAGGGGGTAATCCTGCGTGACGCTGTGATAGTTTTGCGTCCTACCGCAAATACTATGAGTAGTGCAAACACGGCAATCATGCGTCCGATGGTCGCCACACCTGCGGTGGTGTGTATATAAGACAAAAAAGCAGGGAACAAACTAATAGCTTGAAGACTCATGAGATCCAGAGTCTTTACATACAGCTGTAGCGCGCCACCTACGAGCGCAAGGCCTCCCCCGAATATAATCATCAGCACATACCCTCGCTGTACACTCTTGCGCACCCCATCATGCTTTGGATGCATTACTATCTTACGTATCACCAAAATATAGAGGAGCAGTGCCGCCCAAAGTAAACCGTTTCCTGCGAGCTCTACGGTCATAGAGAGTGCTTCAGGAATAGTCGCAACCTTTACCACCTCACTGGTAGCACTGGTCTCCGTCACCTGCGTACCCTTCCCCACACCAAACGCATATGCACCCTTAGTAAAGTGTCCGTCGTCTGACGATACCGCACTCCAGGAAACTACATAGGTGCCATCTCCGTCTGCGCGCACGGGGATCTCAAGTGTTCGCGCATCACCTGGCACCGGTTTGGGTTTTGCTAGTGCAACCTCTGCACCCGTTGGGCCTCGCACGACCAGAGAACTCGCACGTATGTCTATACGCTCACTAAACGTAACCGAAAGCGATGCAGGGAGAATATCTACTACTGCCGCAGATTGGGGCACATACGACACAGGCATGGCATGCGCGTTTGTAATCAAGGGTAGAGACACCATGCCTACCATGAGCGATATCCAAATGTAGGAACGCACTTTCATGTGGTCACCATACCACGCAAGCCGTACGGTTACCCGTACGGCTTGCGTGCACATATGTAGAAAAGGCCTATTTTCTACGTCTGAGCCCGATCACGCTTACTCCAAGAGCTACTGCCGCCAAAATAATAGCGAGCGTTCCCTTGTTTGAAGTGCTTCCATTACTGCGCGCGAGTGAAAGAAGTGATGTGGATTTCTCAGGAAATCCGAGGCTCTCTTTTGCTGCCGGACAACTGAAGGACCCTCCAAGTGAGATCTGAGTAACCCCAGGTGCAATTTCCTTTGACGTGTCGTCGTCCTTTGCCTTCTCCCCACCGGGAGTACAGGTAAAGGTGAGATCAACCGGATTTCCTTCTATCTCTCCTGTAAGGTGGTAGCCAAACGTAGTCGCAACGGTTGGATAAAATGCGGCCTCATACACACCTTCCTTCCCCCACGAAGGTTTAAGTGCAATGGACTTCTTTTGTGCACCCGCGACGAGTTCCACCTTAAGTGTCTCCTCAAGACCGGTCACCGGTACGGTTCCTACAATGGGACCGTCCATATCACCATCTGGCCCCATAGTGTGACGTCCTACCCCTTTTGTAACAGCAAGATCGAGTCCTGTTTTGTCGTCAACAGCGATAGGTTCGTTCAGTGAACCCACTACGAAGTTGTACGTAGTTCCCCCTATAACATACGACGCGTGCTCATGTGCACTTGCCGAGAGAGGCATGAGCAAGATAAGTAGCGCGGGAAGAATAAGTAATGCCTTTTTCATGATTATGTAACTGAATGAATTATTTAAGTACTGCGGTAGCCGAAGCTTCAACAAGCTCTCCACCAAGCTCTAGGTCGCTGTGGTCGTTCGCATTTAGAGTTACTCGCACCGTGTTCTCGCCTTTTTTGAAGAGAGTAGGAGCAAGATACATCCAAGGGCCGTACAGACGTGTGATCTTTACGCCGTTAATGTAGACATGCGTGTGACCTTCATTAGCCACTACCGCGCCGTTCACATGCTCTGGTGCAAAGATAAAATTGGTAGGCCTAACCTCAAGATTCCATCCACCCATCGCGTCTTCGTGAAGCACGATAGAGACAGATGGAACTTTTGACCAGCTCGAAATATCTATTTCTTTGTGCATGTGCGCTACCTCAGCAACATCGGCATGCATCTGAGCAATTAATGCTGCTCGAGTGAGCACGCCCAAGTAGCCCGTTGCGGGGATTGCATGCGCTGTCTGCCATTTTTTAAGTGCCTCTACGGTGAGAGAACCGAAGTTCCCTGTGGGAGTATCGATTACCGTGAGTTCCCCGGCTTTAATTAACTCCTGCTGCAAGCAGTGTACGCCGTCCCCACGCGCACCATGTCCAAGGTTTTCAGTAAATTCACAGTTAGTGGGTACTGCACTTGGTACCACTGCAGCCATAGTCGTGTGCGCCGCAGGCATAGTAATCGCCGAAGCTGCTTCAGACTCATGCACGGAATGGTCGGCTAAAGCCGTAGTCGGGAGTACTCCTGACATCACTCCCGCGACTGCGAGAGTTGAGAACAATATTTTCTTCATAATTTAAGGTACTGATTGATAGAGTCGCACTATTACAAAATCAATCTGTTAACCAAACTTTCGATGTGGAAGTATGCCACGACGGAGTACGCTTCCGAGAGGGTGGGAAAAATGTCTTGTTCTAGAACATCCAAACGAAACATAGAGAACAACTACAAGCAACAATAACGGAAAAAAGATTGCTGGAAGTACCATATCCTTCCGCGAAAGCGTTCCATGCAACCCGGCCCAAATATCCATGTGTAAGGCCTCGTCATGAGTGTGCGTGTGCGTGTGCGGTACGAGCGCATGCGAAAATCCGATCACGGGAGCCAAAAGGAGCGCCACGAAAATTGCTAGAGAAATAGGCCGCAGTATCTTGCTCAGAAACATGCCTGTATCCTAGCATGTATGCATCTGGCCATTGAAAAAGGACCGCGCGCGGTCCTTTTTCGTATACCCTAGAAAATTTTTCTATATATCTAGAATGTGCACATTGCGTGTCTGTATCTTATCTCCTCCTGAAAGCTCTACGGTGTAATATCCGGGAGTAAGCGAGATGAGCGATTCATACGACCAACGACCATTTACAACCGGTACGCGAGTGCCAACAAACCCTACACCCTGTGCGTTCTTAAGAATGATATATACCGAATCGATATTCGCCTTACCTGTAATGGAAGGATAGTTTGAGCGAGAGGTGTAGTATCTTTGGTCGAAGCTCGTCTTCTTCTCAAGAGGAGCGATAGTGACACTTACTCCCTTTCCTGCTGAGAGGAGCATGAGCTGTGTCTGCAGCATCTTAATCTGCATGGTAAGTTCCGCGGTGGTGGAAGCCCCACCAGTGGCCGCGAGCGTTGTCGATGGAAGACCGAATCCAACGACAAGAGACACAATCACCAAGGGAAGTATGCGCGAAATATTCATACTTATATTATACAAGTAAGTCCGTCCGTAGGGTAGATACCTGCCTAACGATTTGCAAAACTCTCTTCCGATATAATTTCTTCGGACACTTTCTCGGTAAGTACTTCTTCTGGATTAGTTAAGCGCTTCTTTTTCCAATCACCCTTTGCATAAATACCTATAGTAATAAGTGCAATGAGCACGTTGGACACAGGGAAGGCCCACCAAATACCACTCACACCAAGATCGGTATGCTTTGAGAGAATGTACGCCAGCGGAAACTGAATGACCCACTGCGATACCAGCGTGAGTACCATAGTCACAATCATATTGCCGGACGCGCGCAGTACTCCCGTAAGTGCAAACTGTATACCGATAAATCCCCACGTGAGAGACATTATTCGCAAGAAAATTGCGCCTGCAGAAATAATCTCGGGATCATTCGGGACAAAGAATGCTACAAGATGCGGAGCAAATATAAACACTAGTACTCCCAACACTGAAAGCATTGAGAAACTAAGCCAAGCGCCAAGCTTTCCAATTTGTGCGGCTCGGGAAATATTCCCGGCGCCAATGTTCTGCCCCACCAATGTTGAGACCGCCATAGAAAGTCCCATGGCGGGAATCATAATGACCTGCAGCAGATTGGAACCCACACCATACGTAGCAACAGCAAGCGTACCGAAGCTTGCGATAAGGAATGTCATCACCGTCAGACCAAGCGCGCGAGCAGACATTTCAATTGAAGCTGGGAATCCCAAAAGAAAAGCACGCTTAATGTATGAGAGGTCGGGCACGAAGTCTTTCAGCGAAAGATGGATTCCGTATTTTCCACGGAAGAGCACGATAAGCCCCACAATTGCTGCTACCGCCTGTGTGCCAAGGGTTGCGAGTGCGGCTCCCATCACCCCAAGTGCAGGGACAGCCCCCCACCCAAATATAAAGAGTGGATCAAGTACAAAGTTCAGTAATACCGTCGCAAACACGATGTACACAGGAAGCGTGGTTTCGCCTATACCGCGCATAATCGACTGGAACATAAAGAACGTAAAGTTGAATACAAGGCCGATGAACGAAATGCGCATGAACCCAAGCGCCCCTTCATACACCTGCGGAGTAACCCCCATAAGGTGCAAAAGTGTAGGGGCGAGTAGGTATCCAATTGCACCAAGCAACAAAGACGCCAGCACAATCATAAGCAGCGTCTGTGCTGCCACATGGTTAACCATGTCGTGATTCTTCGCTCCTACATACTGTGCAATAAGTGTGGAACCCGCTACCGCAAGCCCGGCACCAAGCGCAATAGAGAGAAACACTACTGGAAAAGTTACTGAGACTGCCGCAACGGCATTACCCCCAAGTCGTCCAACCCAAAATGCATCGATGAGTTGATACCCCGCTTGAAGGATATTGGCGATAACTATAGGTACCGCGAGAGTAACAATTGACTTGAGAATGGGTCCCTCAAGCAATACATTCGCCTTAGTAGGTGTCATAGCCACCTACTATAGCGCTTTTGTTGCTGTAATTCACGTGAATCGGTATGAACGCACAAAGAGCCACCGGGGGCGGCTCTTTGTGTCGTTGGTAACTATTTTTTTAATGACCGTGACCAGGGACAACAATTCCGTCGAACACTTCTTTGTTGTCTGGACCTGACACCTTGAGTACACCCCATGCACCTCGATCAAGTCGTGAAAGTGCATGATCTACCAGAATGTAGTTTCCAGGAACTTCCGCCTTGAACTCCACCACAGTTGCTCCTCCGGCAGGTACAAGGGTGGTCTGAACATTTGCATGAGGGGAAGAGAGAGATGCTTCTGGATACACACGGTCAAATATCTCTCCAATGAGATGGAAGGATGACACCAGGTTCACTCCGCCGTTGCCGAAGTAGATACGTGCCGTTTCTCCGGTATTCATCTGCATATGGTCAGCGAGTCCTCCTGTCTTACCGTTAAACACGATATACGTAGGGTTGCCGTCGAGCATCGCTTGCGCGTCGAAAAGCTGGAGCCCCTTTCTTCCCATACCACCGCGTGAATAGAACTCTCCCTGCATCACGTAGAATTCTTTATCAACTTTTGTGAGACTTTCTTTTGGTTCAACTAAGATGAGCCCGTACATACCGTGAGTCATGTGATTTGCAACATTTGAAGTCGCGCAGTGATACACGAAGAGGCCTGCGTTCATGGCCTTAAAAGTAAACGAGGCCGTTTCTCCTGGAGCCACCATCGTCGATGCCGCTCCCCCACCGGGCCCGGTGACCGCGTGCAAATCAATGTTGTGATGATGCAGACTGGTTTTGTCGTTATGAAGCGTGAGCGTAACCGTGTCGCCTTCCCGTACTCGGAAGAATGGACCAGGTATCTTTCCATCAAAGGTCCAGTAGTTTTCATATACTCCGGGTGCAATTTCAGCAATAACCTCTTTTGCAGTGAGTTCAAGATACACATGAGCCGGCTCAGTGCGGTCTAGGGGAGCAGGAAGATCATTTGGATTACCTGCAATGTCCGCCACGCGTTCAAATGCATTGAAATGAGTGAAGAAATCAATAACATTTTTTGCAGGAAGAACTGGCCCTTCCGCCGGTCCATAGGTCCTCATGGAGAGCGGAAACGAAAATCCGTTCGGCAAACCATTCGGAACATAGAAGAACATGGATACCCCGATGAATCCGGCCACAAGTGCGACACGCATCCAGAGTGAGTGGGATTTGCGGAGCGCAAGATACATAAAAACCGCAGCAAAAATAAACGCTATGGCGAGACCGGCAACCTGGACGAAATACGACCACGTATAGGAGAGTAGTTGGAACATAGATTAGTAAGGTATTTTGCACTCATCGAAACAATGAGCGTCACGGTTAAGAGTATAGATGCGTTCACGACCAGAGTCGGTACTGGTTACCGCGTCTACGGAGCGCAATACGTTTAAGTGATGCGTCACGGTCGGTTGTTGAAGTTTGAGCATACTCGTTAGTTCAGAAACGGTCATACCCGAAGATTTTTTGCCGAGCATACACACCACTTGATAGCGACTCTTACTCCCTACCACTTTGAAGCAATCTGGGCAGAGTTCTTCTTCACCGGAAGTCTCCACCCACGACGGGCGTGGGTATGTTTTTTTCTTCTCTTTCGCAACTTTTTTAGCTTTCCCCACCTTTTTTGTATTCATAGATAGTTATCTATGTTTATAATTCATAGACGTTTATCAATATATCATCATCTACACCATGTCTCGAACGAAATCCCCACAATTCACCTCAGTCATTAAACGAGACGGTTCGATAGTTCCTTTTGATTCAAGTAAGATTGCCCGAGCAATTGAAAAGGCACTCATGGCAACAGGAGAAGGGGCGCCTGGTAGTTCAGACACGGTAACCGAGTGTGTAGTGTCTGAACTCGATAAGAAGATTGAGTCTGGCACCTTAAGCCTCCCTACGGTTGAGGATGTGCAAGACGCAGTTGAAACTGAACTCATGCGTGCAGGTCTTTCTGCAACGGCAAAAGCGTACATTCTGTATCGCGACCACCACGCAACACTCAGGAATGACGACACAACCGTGTCACCAGAAATACGCGCGCTCGTCACAGAAAGTAAGCAGTACTTCTCTAATCAGCTCTCTGAATTTGTGTATTACAGCACTTATTCTCGATGGCGTGACGATATTGCCCGTCGAGAAACATGGGTAGAAACAATAGATCGTTATGTGGGCTTTATGCGGGAGAATGTAGGCGATGCCCTGAGTGAAACCGAATACGCGCATGTGCGCGAGTACATGCTCGCCATGAAAGCAATGGGTTCAATGCGCCTTCTATGGAGTTCAGGAGCCCCAGCTCGAGCATCACAGGTGTGCGTGTACAATTGCTCATTTATTGCTCCCGCGTGTTGGCAAGATTTTGCAGAAATTATGTACATCTCTATGTGTGGTACAGGTGTAGGCTTCTCAGTGGAGCGACAAACCGTAGACGCTCTCCCCCGTATAGCGCAACAGTCAGGAACGCTGCTTCCCCCTTTTGTCATCGCTGACAGCAAGGAAGGCTGGGCAGATGCTCTCGCTACCGGCATGCATACATGGAGCAACGGTAACGATATAACCTTCAATTACGATTACATCCGACCACGGGGCGCGAGACTCAAAACGATGGGAGGGCGCGCTTCAGGACCTGATCCTCTTAAAAGTCTTTTGGAGTTCACGCGTGAACGTATGCTTGAGCGCCAAGGGCGACGTCTGAGCACACTCGATGTTCATGACATCGTGTGCAAAATTGGAGAAATAGTAGTTGCAGGTGGCGTACGACGCAGTGCACTCATTTCTCTTTCGGACTTGGACGATATCGAAATGCGCGAAGCAAAGAATGGACAATTCTATGTGCAAAATCCTCAGCGTTCAATGGCAAACAACTCGGCAGTCTATAACGAAAAGCCAGAAGCTATAGCGTTTATGGAAGAGTGGCTCAATCTGGCAAAGAGCGGTTCAGGAGAGCGCGGCATTTTCAATCGTGGGAGTTTAGAGGGTCAGCTCCCTACGCGCCGTTGGCCACTGTTTGCGGCAGACGCTGCGCAATCAGGCACAAACCCTTGTGGCGAGATTATTTTGAAGTCCAAGCAATTCTGTAATCTAAGCGAGGTGGTGGTGCGCCCCGACGACACACTCGAGACACTTACAGAAAAAATACGAGTAGCTACTATTTTGGGTACCTACCAAGCCTCACTTACTACCTTCCCCTATCTCTCTCCCGAATGGAAAAAGAACTGTGAGGAAGAGGCACTGCTTGGCGTATCCATGACGGGTCAGTGGGACAATCCCCTTCTGCGAGACCCTAAGGTGCAGCGAGCACTTAAAGAAGTGGCGCTTGAAACCAATCTCATATATGCCAAGCGTTTTGGTATACGCCCTTCTACCGCAATCACTGCAGTTAAGCCTTCTGGCAATGGCTCTCAGTTATTTGATTGCGCATCAGGTATGCACCCCCGCCATGCCAAGTACTATCTGCGTCGAGTACGTATTGAGGGACACAATCCCCTTAAACGACTTCTTGAGGACGCGGGTGTGCCCTGTGTACCTGAAGTCGGACAGACAAGGGATACCGCAACAACCTGGGTGCTCGAGTTTCCGGTGCAAGCTCCAGAGCGTGCCGTAGTTAAGGGAGATCTTTCCGCACTTGATCAACTCGCGTACTGGAAGATGGTGAAAGAAGAATACTGCGAACACAATCCTTCTGTCACGGTGACCGTACAGGCAGATGAGTGGCTCCTGGTAGGTAATTGGGTATATGAGCACTGGGACATTGTCGGAGGGCTTTCGTTCCTTCCCAAAAGCGATCATGTATATCAACTCGCCCCGTACGAGGAGCTCACGCAAGAGCAATACATGGCGCGCGCTTCAGTATTTCCAAATATTGATTTTGCACAGCTTATTCGCTACGAAACTACCGACAGTACTACAGGAGCAAAAGAATTAGCGTGTGTGGCTGGACTGTGCGAAATCGATACGCTTGCTCCAGATAACGGGACCTCAGTATGACTTCCCCCCACTTCTCATCTACCGAGCGCGCAATACTAGTCGTACTCCTTATCGTAATCGGACTGAGTTCACGTCTCTTACCCCACCCTCCAGGAGCAACCGCCCTCTCGGCCATTGTATTCATCTCAAGCATGTTTTTAGGAACACGGACGGCCGTGGCAGCACTACTGTTTCTTCTGGTAGCTTCCGATACGTTCGTCGGAACATATGAATTACCCGTCATGTTCTCGGTATACGGCTCGTTCTTGCTCATTGCACTCATTGGTCGCTGGTTTGCACTCCACACGAGTAGTTGGAGTGCACGTTTCCTTATAACCCTTACCCCTTCACTCTTATTCTTTCTCGTTACAAACGCGACACTATGGTTCTTTACACCATGGTACCCAAAAGACATGGTCGGACTGCTCGCGTCCTATACGATGGGACTCCCCTTCTTGAGGAATATGGTTATAGGAGATTTGGTCTACCTCTCAGCTCTAGGTGGAGCGGTACTGCTTTACGCAAGGATGCGCACAGCGCTTTCACATTCGACGTATGAACATGCCTAGTGATCTACTTCGAGCTCTGGAGGCTCTAGCTATAGGAATACTGACACTTCTTACGCTTAGCAATTATCCCGTTACTAAAGCAACACCAGAAGAGCCGGCGCCACAAGTGTTACAAGTAGCTACCACCACAGCACCTTCCCCTGAAACGAAACTCAAGAGCGCGCCTCAAGAAAAAATCTATGTACTTCTGGCAGCTGCAACAAGCAGCGTCGAATCACTCATGCAAGCAAAGCGTTCGGAAGGAAAGCTTGCGTATGTAAGCCGAGAGTATCCGACACTGGGCTCATTCCTTGAATCCATAGATGGACATAAAAATGGTAATGGGCAGTATTGGATGCTCTATATAAACGGAAATCCCTCCTCTACAGGAATGTCACAGACCGTAGTTATCCCGGGCGATTATATTGAATGGCGTTATGAATAAGAATTTTCTCAAACAGATTATTATAGGGACCTGTGCGGTAGCTGGTGTATGTACTCCATATACAGCGCACGCGAACGAAACCACCCTTCCCCTCGCTGAAATAGTAGCTATAGGTACTGAAGCATCTACCACTGCAAGCGAAAGTACGGATACTCTACCTACAGCGTCGAGCACAGAAGTAACAGCTCAATTAGAAATTGTTCCAGCACCCATTACCATTCTGCTTGATATAGAAACTCCTACAGAAACACTCTATAAAGGATCTATTACTGTGGCAGCGTGCCCAATTTCTCCCGTAGATACAAAACATACCGTGAACGCGTACTGCGCGGTTGAGCAAGCAGGTATTACTGCAAAGTGGTCTTGGTACGGAAGTAGCGCGTTTATAGATTCGCTACACGGAATCGGTAATGATTATGTACAGAATAATTATTGGGATTGGTTTTCGGATCTTTCTTTCGGTACAACAGCACTGAACGAGCACGAACTTCATGCAGGTGAGTCGCTTCTTATTACCATTGAACGGATGCCGCTTCGTCTATCCGTTAGCCCCGACGTACTCAGTACGCAAAGCACTACTACTATTACGGTCGAGCAGTTTGGTTTTGATGAAAATTTTAATGCAGTATGGAAGCCAGCAAGTGAAAGCATCGTACGTATAAATGATGAACCGCATGCCGCTAACGAAGCAGGTATAGTACTGCACGTTCCCACTTCTTCCGGAACAGTTACTATTTCTGCGAGCAAGAGCGGGTTTTTGCCAACCGCTGTTCTTTCTACCAGTGTAGCGGCCTCGAGTTCGTCACAAATCTCAACTCCGATAGTTAGTGACGACAGCAGTCGTGGAGGCAGTCTTTCCTCTCGTCCACGTGACGCAGCTGTCAGTGCACGCGATTTTCTTATCCAGCGACAGGAATTAGATGGCTCCTTCCGTAACTCCATGATTACCGATTGGGCAGCGATGGCTCTCGTGAGTGCGCACGCCCCCACAGCGATACTTGCCACGTACCTACGTTCTTCTCCAGACACCCTTACGAGTGCAACAGATATGGAACGCCGGACCCTTGCACTTGAGGCTCTAGGTATTGATCCGGCAGATATTACTCCGCGTTTACTTACCCAGTTTGATGGTACGCAGATTGGTGACGGAGGACTCATAAATGATGATATCTTCGGTATCATCTCTCTCTCGCACGCAGGCTTCACTGAAAAAGACCTCGTCATTGCTCAGACCATTGCGCATCTCTTACAGAAACAATCGAGTAACGGTTCATGGGAAAGTACGGACCTTACCGCAGCTGCCATACAGGCACTTTCTCCCTTCCGCTCGTATCCTGGTGTGAGCTCGGCACTTAGCAGAGCCCGCTCGTATCTTCTTTCTACGCAGCAGGAAAATGGATGCTTCGGGAATAGTTTTACAACCAGCTGGGGCAGTATGGCTATTAGCGCACTTGGCGAATCTCCGAGCGCGTGGCGCACAGCAAAAGGAAATACCCCTCTTGACTGCCTCCGTTCACTGCAAGCCAGTGATGGCGGATTTGATGAGGGCGCACCAGAAGACACACGAGTGTGGGCAACAGCCTATGCACTTCCAGCTCTTATGGAGACCACCTGGAACTCGCTTCTTCACTCCTTTCCTCGCCCACTCCAAGGCACGGTTCTCGGCGTGCAGATTGAACAGACATCAGAGCCCGTCGAAGCAACCTCTACACCTTTAATGGAAGAGCCTGTCACCCAGATTGAGGAGCCCACTACTTTCTCACCCACCCCTATTACTGCATTCATACAAAATGAGGCACGACCCATACTAGAAACGCCTTCACCACGCAAAACTGCGACGCCATTGAGACTGTCAGAATCTTATGACCCGACCCCTCCTGAAAGTCTGTGGTCCCAATTCATAAAATTTCTTCAAACCTTATTTGCCGTACTGGGACAGCCTCTCGCTATTTCTGAATGAATCAAAACGTGCGCGGTCGAAGGGACACGGTGATTACACTCTTGGCTCCCATCACTAACTCGTTCCATAAGAATGTAACTCCTAAGTGCGCCAGCCCGGCCTCACCATCCTCGCGGACTCGGATAAGGTTCCGGCTTTCAAGTCCCTCTGGAAGCTGCGCTTTCTTCGATCGCGCAAAATAAGAAAACCCCCGTGAGGGGGCTTCTTATTTTGCGCGGTCGAAGGGACTTGAACCCTCAACCTCCCGCGTGCATGTAACCCCCTATTTTCATAGGGGCATGGACTATATCTTCACCATAGGTTTCCCCGTAGGTGCTCCGGTATCTAGTCTCTACGGCGCCCCCTCTCCGAATGAGAGGGGTTCCCTCGGTATTCGCATATCCTAGCAAGCTAAGACTTAGCATTCACCGATATCCCAGAGAGTTTTCCATCCCGACTTTCGTACAGGAAGCTGCCTAATCGACAGGCGGGTGCTCTAACCAGTTGAGCTACGACCGCAGGTGAGGATGATGCACGAATCTCGTTCGTATATCATCGGAGCCTGCTTGGTCGAAAGACAGCGGATGCTGCTTACGACCGCACCTGGTTATCAAGTCCGAGAACTTGAATTGCTTTCTCTAACTTTTCACGTTTCCGCGGAAGGTATAAGTCAGCAACTTTGGCAGTATGATACATAAGCCGATATAGTGCAAGACTGTCTTTCCAACTGAAGACCAGGTCATATCCACTCTTGCTTTTAGTGGCTATTCGACCTCCTTGCACTCCGTATACCCTCACCTCGGACAGCAGCTTCTCTAAGAAGACTCTGCTTCCAGAGGTAAAAAGTGTTTGAAACACCCATCGCTCCTTATTTCTGTCTTTTGCAAAGTGACTCTTGAAATAGACACACCCATCACCATCAAAATAGCCCCGTACAAAATCTCTGAAATATTCCGGGGGCATTTCAGGGAACGCAAGCTCGTTGCTCTTGTGTTGCGTGAAGCCAAGTTTTGATAGGTCTTCAAACCAATTCTTACTACCTATTTGCAACCTGAACGCCGTTTTGCAACGACCTCCTCTTTCTCTACTTTTTATAAGATGACCAGAACCTACTACTCTTTGCACATGCTCAATAAGAACTCTGTCAGTGCTCGTAAATTCTATGAAATGTGCTCCGCGACCATTCCGTAACATGGAGCCGTCCGCAGCGAAGAAGCCGAGTACATATGCCATTTCTGATGACCATTTCTTAAAGAAATCTTGGTTCAATGAACGAATCATTGGCATAAATCAAGCATATCACCATGACAGTACATTACTCTGACCATATGTAGATACTATATATCTACATATGGAGGTTATTGTGTGTCGAGGGTGAGGATTGAACTCACGACCGCAGCTTTATGAGTGCTGTGCTCTACCAACTGAGCTACCCCGACGAAGTGAGGGAAAGTGAATATGGATTTCTATCAATATCCACTTGACCCGAGCGAGTCGCGGCAAGTCCGGATGGACTTACCCCAACAAGGTGAAAGAAAGCCAGGATTGGCTCGCCTCCAGCTATATGCACCTTACTACGCCTTAGCCTCCTCTTCAATCCCTAATAGGGTCAATAAGCGCCTCAGCACGAGCCAAATCCTCAGGAACGGTTATTTGTATCCATGAGGTGGCGTACACGGCGTGTAGAGGGATGCTGTCTGCCAAGGAGGCCTGCAGTACGGTTTGTGGCAATCCATACTCATCACTCCCTGGAGATTTGGGTACCATGGGGAAATCAAAGATACGCTCATCGAGGACGAAAAAATTGGTATTCATGAAGCCGCTAGTACCATGGTATTCACCTTCTACGATATCGAGGACTGTATCACCTTCCCCAATAAGTACGCGACCACCGGAAGACATCGCTTCTGTGGACTCTACGAGCACCCCCCAATCTTCCGTCTCGCACAATTTCTGTAAATCTTCGGTTCCACACAAATCGTCTCCCATCATGACAATGAAGCGCCCCACAATTAGTGCTTGAGCGAGAGAAACAGCCGCCATAGATCCATTGAGTTCTGTTTGCTCTACATATTTAATTGAACGCCCCTTGAACTCGTCCCCAAAGGCATCCCTGATTACCTGTCCCTGATAGCCAATGATAAAAATAACCTCATCAATATTTTCTGGGAGCGCGTCGAGCTTATGAGCGAGCAAAGACTTTCCATGCACCAGGAGCATGGGTTTAGGTGTCGCATCCGTAAGCTCATTCATACGGGTCCCCCTTCCTGCAGCTAAAATAATTGCTTGCATAGTTTGTTCTTACAACGCTTGTGTAGATGCTGCCCCTTCAGGTGCAACAGGAACTTGGGCCCCTCCATTTATTGCGTTAAAAGAGATAACTGAGAGAGAGGCCAATACAACCAATAAACCGCCCACAATTACCTCAATGAATTGAATTCGAATGTGTACCACTATTGCAATAAGTAATAGAATCAAAAAGAAAGCTGCAACAGCTGCAAGAATATACGTAACGGTATGAGTTGGTGACGCTACTACTTGTGCTAGTGGTTGTATGTTAGGTATGGTTTCCGGAAAGGTCACCTGGCTCTCTGCACTTACTGGTGCTGAGGTGGCAACAGGCTCTACTTCTGCACCAAGCACACGAGGATTCTTTGATACTGCGACTTTCTTTACCTCTGCGACTGCTGTAGGAACTTTCTTGGGCGTTGCGAAGAATTGCACAACAAAGGTGGTCTCTCGACCTTGATACATGCCCTGTGCAGTACCAATGCCAATCCGAGTATATTTTTCCTTTACGATGTTTGCATGATGGGCAGGAGAAGCCATCCATGCATTTTCTACATCTTTTGAATCCACGAAGTCAACGGCAAGATTTTCACCAGCATAACTATATTGATACTTGACCTCATCTAGCCAGTACCACGGTGTTTTTCCTTCTGGAGAGATATGAGCAAAGTATCCTTTCGCTGCCATATCATCTGCCTTTAACTGAGCTGCTTTTGCGAGAAGCGCATCGCTTTCAAGACTACTAAGACCTGCAGCATTTCGGTCTTCATTGGTGTATCCAATAAGCACAGATGGCAGCACCGATGCCATAAAATTACTGCCACTAAAGGCAAATTTAGTACCAATAATGTACGCGCCTTCAATGAGCACAATAAGGAGTAAGGCTGCTGCAACACCTCCTACGGTAAGGAAGATAGGCTTATAGCCATTACCCTGGTGAGGTAGCAAGTAATCCTTTATTTTCCTAGTCTTTTTGGGCGTTCGGCGACTCATATAGGACCATATTACTGTGTACCTGGTCAAATAACAAACCCCCAACTCATATGAGTTGGGGGTTTGTTATTTGGATTCTCGCAACTACTTACTAAGCTCAGTATTCAATTTTTGTTGAAGATCTAGAAGCTGTTTTAGAAGTTCGACGATTTTAACCTGGAGCACTGCACGCGCCTCATCTGAGAGGGTTGGGGTTACTCCCGCATTAAGTGCTGCACGAGTAAGCGGACCTACAAACCCCGTAGTAATGATTCCATGCTTGGCCTGATAAACCTTCACAGCTTCACGTGTAAGCGGACCGAAGTATCCAGTAATAGGTCCAGTGTACACTCCTTCCTGCGTAAGCTGTTCCTGAAGAGCAGTCACATCGTCTCCGCGTGAACCTACGGTGAGATTCGTTGCGAAGTTATACGTTGCTGCACCAAGCACTTGACCTGTGACAGGCGTAGCGGCCACTGAACCTGTTGTTACCGCAACGCTACTTGAACTACCTCCCCCACTACCGCCAGTAGACACCTTTGTCTGAGTGTATGTTGCGAATGTCGAGAAGTGCTTTGTCCACACAACAAGGTCTCCCCCAACCGTAATAGTACAGTCAGTACCTGCTGCGAGATTGTCATTCGTTACCTGAGTATTGTCGGCACACGCGGTTGTAATTTCAGTAAAGGTTCCTGAGTGATTAAACCAGCCGATATGCTTCCCTGCTTGACCGGCAAACGTAAGCTTAACTGCCTTGTCAAAGGTAAGGTCATATAGACTTGAACCAACAGCAATCGCTGAAGTCATCGTAGAGTTGAATCCATCCACCACAATTGAGACAGATGTTGCTGCAGGTGCTGCAATAATGCCGTCCCAGCCTTCGTTAGCGGTAACCACCGTTCCTGAAGGAATTTCAACTGAGACAGAACCTCCTTCACTAGTAGTGGTCTGTTGTGTGACTGAAGTAGTCTTGATTTTCTTCTGGTTTAGATAGAAATCACGAGTGTTCCCCGTAGTAGTTGCGGTGTATTGACTATTCGTGTCCGTAACAGAGGTTGCTTTGGTAATATCATCAATGCGAATACCTGCTTTTGTCTCAGAGTGAACACTTACTCCGTTCACGGTAAGTGACGCAGGTGAGGTTACTCCTCCTCCAAGGTCAACGTCGATAGCCTCCCATCCGTTTCCAGAGGTCGTTATGTTGTTTACAGTAACCGTAGAGCCGTTTACTACAAGACCATTTTTGCTGTTGTTTGATACCGTGACTGAATCAAGTAACACTCCGGTAGCAACGTATACGTTAATACCTCTATTTCCTGTGGTTGGTACAGCACTTGCAGTCCCGCCATCCTCAACAAGATTTTTAATCGTTACATTGTTTGCCGTAATTTGAATTACGGAACCACCATTGAATGCTGCGGTCACTTTATGACCAGCACCATCTAGAGTAAGCGACTTTCCGATATTCACCTGTGTGACAGTTGTAATGTCCGAAGCGAGCACAATAGTACCGCCAGTCACTACTCGCGTAACAGCATCAGAGAGAGTCTTCACGGGACTTCGAGCAGTACCGTCTCCACTTACCATTACAGTTCCATCTACGTACACAATGGAAAGCGTCGCAGGCGTAGTGCGCTGATTCTCTATAAACGCACCGTTATTTGCTGCAGAGAGCACTGCAATATCCGTGTAGTAGGTAGACCCAGCCGTTGCGAGAACAGCAATGTCGAACACATTAGCATTAGCCCCCTGTCCCCACGTATTGTTGGTAAACGTAAGATCACCCTGTTCAATCACCCAACCCTTTGTACGCGCTGTGTAATTTCCTGAGACTGTACCGGTCGTCACTCCGCTTATGTAAGCAGGCTGACGCAAATCATGAAAGCTGTTTCCGGTAATTTGCAGACCTGATAGCCCTCCTTGAATAACTAGGGCACGACTTACTTCCGCGTCACCAATCACGAATTGGCCGGAAACTTCGTTATTTATGACACTAACGTTACTTGCAGCAATTTGTATGATGCCTTGGGTCGTCTTATCTGTTTTCTCAATTTTGAATCCCTTGATCGTTACTCCCGTAGCTGAAATCATGAACCCTGTAGTTGCTCCGGAGATTTGCAGTATAGGTGTACCCGCTCCTTCAAGAGTCACGCCAGCCTTACTCATGGTAATCGGACCGCTTAGGACATAGGTACCAGAAGCTACGTGTACTGTTCCTCCAGCTACTACGGTATCTAGTGCATGAGCGATGGTAGCAAACGGTGCACTCAAGCTCCCATCTCCTGTAGTATCACTTCCGCTTGGAGAAATGTAGATACTGGAATTAGGTATTGTGGCGAATGACGCAGTAATACTATGATCAGCAGAAACAGCTGTAAACGTGTGGCTCGATACCGCACCCACAGAAACGGTATCCACAACAACGTCTGCAACTTGATACCCACTGTCAGGAGTTATGGTGAAGGTTTGGTCTGTTGTAGACGCCACCACGACAGAACCCGAAGGACTGATGACCCCTCCGGCACTTGCTGAGGCCGAAATAGTATACGAATCAGCGGCATGTGCCTGCTGAGCCCAGGTAAAGCCTCCCAAAAGAGCGGAAACACTAATAAATGCAACTATTCCAGGAGTAATCCATCCTGTTGCAAGGCCCGTACGAGCGCTAAACATAGGCAATATTTTATAACTTAGTAAGTCCCTGTTATGTGGAGATATAGTCTCCGCCCCATTAACACAATCAGCATGCGCTTCTTGTTGTTGTTGTCAACCATTTGTTTGTATAAAACTTATGTGTCGTAGTGCGATGGAGCAACACATTCAATGAATCTTAAATTCGAGTGTGAGTGCAATAAAAATATCCTTATTCTTTTGCTTACTCTGACAAATTTACTATATATGCCGTGTAGCAGTGGTAGAATTATCCATATATGGCCCAATCAAAGGCTCGCGTAGCCCTTCTGGTTATCCCCACCATCGCATTTCTACTCGCACTTCCTGCTCACGCAAGTGAAATATCGGCAGGCTTTGCTCCCGGCCCTGTCTGGCTATCTGAAAATAGTCCAACTGCAGGAACCTTGGTACGAATTTACACCGTAGTCTATGACGGAAGCCCCTCAGCCATTGAAGGTTCTGTCAGTTTCAAGATAGATGGCACAAGTATAGGCGCAGTACCTTTCAGTTTAAATGCGGGAGAAAGCTCTATTGAGTCTGTACCGTGGACCGCGAGTGAGGGAGAGCACAATGTGTCTGCTGAAATCACGAGCGTCATTGATAAGAAAACCAAGATTACTGCACAGCTTAGGGAAGCCTCTACTACGCTTCATACATTCCATGTAAAACCAGCCCCTCCAAAAACTGCCGCCGTGGAAGCGCTCAATACCGCTCACCTGGCAGTAGCTTCATCTTCTCCGGTGATAGCCAATGTCATTGCTGCAACTACCGCTACCACTGAATCTATACGAAAGGCCGGGGAAACATATCTGGCTTCGCTTGCGGGAGAAAATATCCTTACGTCCACTGCCGAAGAAAAAGGTTCGGTTCTTGGTACAGAGACTGAGGTATCAGAAACAACCCCTGAAGCGGGGTATGTGCAAAAAGCAGCGCATACCGTCCTTCCTATTTTTAGATATCCTGCTCTCTTCTATCCTGTATTTGCTTTTATTATTCTTCTTATCTTCTGGATTGTAGGGAAACGTTTACGAAACCCTAAAAGACGTTAGGGACGGGAGGAAACGTAACCGTAAAGGTACTTCCCTCCTTACTACTTTCCACAGCAATAGTAGCTCCGTGTAGGAGAACAATTTCTTTTACAATTGATAGGCCGAGGCCGATTCCGTGAGCGACATGGTGAGGAGAATTTGTACCTTGGAAGAAGGGTTCAAATAAATTTGGAATGTCGGCTTCAGCAATACCACACCCCTGGTCAGCAATAGAGAGGATAATGTGTTTCTGGGTGTCCTCTGTAATTGATATATGCACGTTTTTCCCGGCTTCCGTGTAGGTGATGGCGTTCTTAAGAAGGTTCAGGAACAGCTCCTCGAGCGCTGTAGCACTTCCTGTTACATATCCCGGAATATCAGCGTGGAGCGTGATACGCACATTTGTGAGGGGGAGATTTTTACCTACGAGCAAGATGGCTCTTTGTGCAATTGAGCGCAATTCAACTTGTTCGAGCACAAATGATTTCTTCCTATTTTCAAAATTCGAGAATGTTAGCAAAAATTGAATGATATCTGAAATGCGATTCATCTCCTCAAGCGAACTTTCTATGACGCCAATTGCTTTTGCTTGAGTAAGTGTACTTCTATTACGAAGCGCAACCTCAGCAGTGTTCTTGGCAACTGCGAGCGGTGTGCGGAGCTCATGAGACACCGTAGCGATAAAACGACGTTGTAGCTCCGCAGATTTTTTTATAGGCCGCATAGCAAATCCAGCAAGCCAATAGGCTGTGAGTGCAAAGAGTACCAGTTTAAATGAACGACCGGACCACAGATTGATTTTAAGCGCTCGGAAAGCCTCATCTACAGGCTGATTCGGAGGCAACGACGCGACGAGGTAGAACGATTCCTTAAGACTCGCATCAATAAAGTAGTCGACAGCGATATAAATTATCACCCCGCATAAGAAATAGAGGAGGGCAATTTTAAGACGAGCAGCGAGAAACGGATCGTTTCGGAGCTTATCCCTGTACTGCGTAGCCCACCCCGCGAACGGTCCGGATGATTTTATGTTCATGATCGTCGTCTAGCTTATGGCGAATATTACGCACATGGACATCTACCACATTACTAAGTGCACTATCGGTATGCTCCCATAAATGAGAGAAGATTTCGTCTCTCGATTTTGCCTGTCCACGATGCTCAGCCAAATAGGCGAGAAGCTCAAACTCCTTAAGTGTTACAGGAATTGGCTTCCCGTTTCGCAGTACCGTATAGGCGTCTAGATCAATAGTGACTTCTCCAATGTGAACTTGTCTGGAGTTTCCAGAGCGTGATCTGCGCAGCAGTGCCCTTACTCGGGCAAGGAGCTCTTCGTATGAAAAGGGCTTAGACATGAAGTCGTCTGCTCCACTATCGAGCGCCCGCACTTTGTCTTCAGTCGTATCTTTTGCGGTGAGTACTAAAATTGGCATAACACTACCCTTTGCCCGCAAATCCTGACACACCTCAAATCCTGACTTTCCAGGAAGACCCAAATCTAGAATAAGTAGTTCGTAGGATGCGGCGTTGTGCTCAAGGTGTTTATGGAGTGTTTCTCCATCTGGATAAGTGTCCGTTTCGTACCCTTCCCACACCAACCCTTCCTTGAGGGATCTGGCGAGCTTTTGCTCGTCTTCAACTATCGCGATGGTCATGTGCCTCTATAGTACCAAATGAGGAGGGATATTCCTTATGCGTGAAATCCGCAGATCCCAAGGGATCTGCGGATTTCACGTACTAACGTACGAACACGCTTTTTACGACTTTCGCATTTTACTGTCCAAGGACCACTTCCCAGGACCGGTAATCATGAGCGAGAAGGAAGCTGCGAAGAGAAGCATAATGTACTCATACCCTCCTGCAGACATAAAGAATCCGTTCTTCATGTGCACCGTGACAAGAGCCACGACCGCAACAAAAGCGAGTACTTTTGATACCCAGTGTGTGAACAAACCAAGGATCAAGAGGATACCGCCACCCAGCTCTGCAGCTATGAGGAGTACGGCAAACACCTCAGGTGCTGGAAATCCAATTTGCCCTAGAAACTGGGAGACATTTGGAATTCCAGAAGTAAATTTCTGCCATCCGTGCAGAGCGAAAATAGTACCCGTAGCTACACGCAGCACGAGTGGTGCGGCATCCCGCATTTTCTCTCCGCACATACAGTCAAGAATGGAACGCATGTTGTGATGATATTGATTATTCAGTAACCCCCTAAGTGTACCCCACTCTCTTGCCCGATTTCTATGGGTATAAGAAAACCGCCCTATGGGCGGTTTTCTGTAGGAGTATGTGGCGAATTGTTTACGGCCTAGTTGTAAAAAGTGGTTCGGCTCTTACGAGGCGAACATAAGCCGTAAACAGCTTGCTACATGTATGTAACTTCCTATTATTAATAGTACTATATCTAGTATTATTAGTCAAGTGCCCCCTTTCGGAACTTTATGACTATTTCTTTTTCTTAGGTACTTTGCCACCCGCCTCACGAGCCTCAGAAAGTCCAATGGCGATAGCTTGTTTTCTACTTGTAACTTTCTTTCGGCTACGTCCACTTCGAAGCGTACCCTCTTTCATCTCCTCAAGACTTTTTGCTACTTTCTTTCCCGCTAGCTTTCCGTATTTGCTCATAGTGGAATAGATTATTGGTCTCTATATTCAGACAGCTTCGCATGTTTCACCTGTATAAAGTATTAAGTACCTATTAGCGGGACACATGCGGGTTACCGACAATAAAGAATCTCAGAAGCTCATCTTTTGCTTTTGTTATTCCAATGCGACCTGAAGACTGTATACGGTGCGTAGCCGAAGTCTCTTCGGAAAACGCCAAACGAAGAGGTGAGCTAGGGTCGGTCACAGAAATGCCGTCCAATTCCCGATTTATAGCAAATGCCTGACAGAGCTTTCCAGGACCATTAGCGAGCCCCCTTTGCACACCTGGGCCCCGCAACCGGCTCATAGTAGCCACTCCCTGCACGGGCTCAACCGCTCGAATAAGTACTCCGGCAGGAACTCCTGCACCCTGAACGACCACATCAAGAAGATTCCACTGACGCATCTGATGCACATACGCATGACCGGCTTCTTTGAACATGGAGGCGTTGCGAGAATTGAGACCCTTGAATCCATGGGAGGCCTCATCGCCATCTGCCAGATACGCTTCTGTTTCTACGATTCTTCCTATAAGTGTCTCGTTCCTAAATTCTCGTACGAGAAGCGCACCGAGCAGTTTTTGTGCAACAACAGATGGATCATCTGTATAAAAAACTTGTGGAATCGTATGTAGAGTCACCCTTATAGAATACCGGTGGCCCATGAAGAAATGGTGGTGCCACTTGCATACCCCCCAGGGGTATGCGTATACTCGTAGTATATTCATCTCATCTACGCATGACTACACACCAAGACCTAATCACCCGCTTGAGTCGTATTGAGGGCCAAGTTGCTGGATTAAAGCGCAGACTTGAGGAGAACCCCTCAGCGGATTGCGCGCAGACCCTTCTACAAACAAAGGCTGCGACAAATGCACTTAAACGCTTTGCTCAATCGTATGCCCTTCTCCATTCACAAGAATGTATTAAGGGAGAGATGGGGCGAGAACGTTTAACTCGTGAACTGAATTCGATTATTAACACTGCATTTACTCTTTCATAACCTATGTTTGGAATTTCTTTTGGACCCAAAAATGTAACGGTTACAGACGCTCACACAAAGCTAGGGAGCGAAGGCCATGTATTGCTTGATGTGCGCACCCACGAAGAGGTACGTGAAGTGCGAGTTCCCGGCTCACTCCACATCCCTCTGGACAGGCTCGAATCCGAATCTGCCAAGCTTGAAACCTATACCTCTATCCATGTTATGTGTCGCTCTGGAGGCAGAAGCCTTATGGCAGCTAATCTCCTACATAGTCTTGGAATGACGCATGCCGAAAACGTCGCCGGCGGTATAACACAGTGGCAAGCACTTAATTTACCCACCACGTAACAGGCATATCCATGGAGATACTTCCTTTTCATTCAACTCGTGGGTGCCTATCGTTCCTCGTGATTGACCACGAATCTCACAAAGCCGCACTTATAGACCCTACCGAGGAAATTCCAGACGCGACGTATCTTTCAACACTTTCAGAACATGGTGCACGTCTAGAGTACCTGATAGAGACCCATACGCACGCTGATCACATCTCCTTGGCACCCCGCCTTCGTGAGCTGACAGGAGCACAGATTATGCGTCACCTCCACGCACCTTCGAAGCAAAAAGATACGACGCTTGTTGGAGGAGAATCGCTTTCGCTTGGCTCTGTATCCCTTGAAATTCTCGCTACCCCCGGACATACCGACGAAAGTATCTCTATTGTCGTGCCGGGCGCAGTGTTCACCGGAGATGCATTACTTATAGGAGGTACCGGACGAACGGACTTTCAAGCCGGCAGCAGTGAGGCCCTCTATGAATCCCTCCATACGGCACTTGCCGTTTTGCCGGACGATACCGTCGTGTATCCAGCCCACGACTACAAAGGACGAACTTCGTCCACTCTTGGACAAGAAAGACTTACCAATCCACGCCTGACCCTTTCTCGTGAGGCGTTTATTGAAACTATGAATGCTCACCACCCCTCCACGCCTGAGTTGTTCACAGTAGCAATTGAGCGTAATAGTCAGTAACCTGGCCAACCCGAGTTCTGGGCCAGTATTCCTAAAATATTCTAAGCAACAGTAAAACGAATAATGTTTACAAATTGAATAAGAACGAAAGCTCCATAGAAAAGAAGCAATATCATACCTTCACGACGAGTGAGCTTCGAATGCGAACGGGCAAAGAAATAAAATAGGGCAAATCCCACGAGAGCCAGAACTGCCGTGACTGAAAATTCACTCGACTCTACAGCGAACCCTCCCGTAAAGATTGCAAGCGCACCGAATATAGGAACGTTTGCAGCAGCTGAGCCCAAATAATCACCGAACGCGATATCCTTTCGTTTCGCAAGTATTGCACGTATTGCGATTACAATTTCGGGAATATTAGTACCAATTGAAAGTAGAAGTAGCCCAAGCAGAGATGCAGGAATACTAAGGTAGAGCGCAACAGCAATACTTTCCTCAACAAGAAAATGAGAGGCAATGAAAACCGCCGCTGCACCTACCAAGGTCTTACATACGTCTATATAAAATTCTCGAGAACCGCCAATACTCTCAGGGATACACACGTTTGATATATTCCCTTCCGGCTTATTACGCATGGAATAGGCGAGAGCGAGATACGCTAGTATGGCGAATCCACCCTCAATCATAGTGACTTTCCCGTCAGCTAAAAGAATGATTGGTGACAAAATAACTAGGAGGGTGAACGCCAATGTCTCTTTGGATACCAGTCCTTTAATCGACATTCCATTTCCAGCCACGGCAAGAAACGGAACGATAAGCATCAAAATAACGAATGAAGCTCCAACTAGATTCCCTGCAGAAACTTCTGGGGTCCCGGCGATTCCTGCATTTACGGCAACTGATATCTCACTTATAGAGGTGAGAAATCCTAGTATAAAAAAAGCGGTCCCAAACCCTGAGCGACAGAACCGAGCAGCTAGGCGCCCCACCGAATCAAGAAGCGCGCCTGCAAAAAACCACAGCACTGAGAGCGACAGAAGAAAAATCGCGAGGTGAGTAATCAGGCTCATGTAGGAGTATTGTATCTCACTACCCACCCACCTAGGTATACGGGTGAGACTAACGGTCTACCACCACAAATGTAGAGAGTCCTTTGCCTTAAATGTGGCCTGCGTGAGTGGACCAAAGTATCCAGAGTTTGGAAAGATTTTGTTTGCTTGCTGGTATTTAGTCAGAGCAAGCTTCGTTAAATTACCGAAGGTATCAGTTTCATTTCCGGGGGAACCGGCTCCTTTTTGCGCCACGAAGTATCCGCTGGCATTTAGTACCTTCTGAAGACTTCGCACATCCTCGCCCCTCGAGCCGAGTTTTAGATCACGGAGAGGCAGAGTCCCCAGACTCTTACGTGTAGTCGACGGCTGAAAAAGGTTTGGCCACTCACGTGTAAGGGCTTGTGCCTCACTAGGCTTCCCTATGCGTATCAGATTTTTTACCTGCTCCTGTATGGAGGTGGTGGATCTACGAGCGGAAGAAACACTAGCATTTTCTTGACTCCCAAAAAGCGCGAAGGTTGAGAAGCTTGGGGTGGTGCAAGTGACCGTCATAGCTACCGCATCGGTACTGCAATTATTGAGCATTGCCCATGCACCGTCATGGTAGTGATACATGCGGAGACTAGATACTGATAATTCTGAAATATTGCTAGACGCGTAGTGTGCCGTTACGGTAACCGGCACATTGAAGGAATCGAGCGTTGTTGTTGCGTCTATGAGCGCAATCACATCAAAGACTCCATCCGTCACTGCCTGCAGAGTACTCGAGGGCGTGCCCAAGGTGCCGATACCATCAAGAGATTTAATCTGTAGTGTAAAACTTGTAGTGGTAGCTGTAGAAGCAGCAGGTATCGATACATCAATCATCATATTTCCTTGCCCTAGACTTTTTGAACCCCCGGACGCGGTAGTGATTACTGACACGGTTGTGGATGCCACACTCGCACCACCACCACATCCGCTCGTAGTAAACGTAGCGTCTGACGTAGAGGTACCAATATTTCCGGCGACATCTGTTCCACGTAGCTGGTAGTGATACCGCGCACAAGAGACCAATCCCGAAATATCTACCACGTGACCCGTGACCCTCGGACTTGTGTCAATTTCGGGCGACGAGCTTCCGTAGCTTGAAGTAAGACCGAAGGTAACGACTGAAGACGCAGCCTCGTCTGAATTCCAGCTAAGCCTGGCTCCTGTATTGGTAGTTCCCACAGCTGCAGAGGAAAGGACTGGAGGCACATTGTCGACGGTAAAGGAGTTACTGCTTGAGGTCGCGTAATTATTTGAAGTGTCGCGAGCTACTGCGAAGACTGTATGGACGCCCGAGGTTGTTGCGGTTGAGTTCCAGACAACTCCATACGGGGATACCGTGTCCTCACTTCCCTGAAGGGTGCCGTCGACATAAAACTTTACTCCCGCAACACCAGAATCGTCTGTTGCCGTAGCCGAGAGTGACACACTACTACCTCCAACCGTACTACTTACCGCAGGTGCGGTCAGACTGACACTTGGTGCAGTCGTGTCCGGTGTTCCTAGATTCGTAATTATAATATCGTCGACGTAGTCACGATTTACAGGAGCACCGTACCCTGCCGTGTATTGCACCTTACCTGCGGTATAGGTTGAATCTGTCGTGGAAGCAAGTCTTGTGTAGGTGGTTCCATTATCTGAATAATAGAAACCAAGTGCAGTGCCCTGCGCAATTGCCTTAAACCATCGTGGCTGTGCCTTAGCAAGACTTCCACTCCAAAGTGCCGTGTACCCCGAGGCACCAACGCGCCATATATACACACTCGATTCGTAGACGTGAAAGAGATATCCTTGTTTAGCTCCAGCCGAGCTTGTGGTATTGGTATCTTCTGACTGAGCGCGTAGAGTGAAACCACTACGACCAAGACTACTCGAGTAAGCCTGCTTCCAAACTACAGATTGATCGGTAGTCGAGGAGAAACTATTGAAATTGATAGCAGCAATAACTCCAACCTGAGTAACTGCACGCAAAGAATACCCAAGCGTCGCTTCGTCCTGCACGTCAAAAGTGCCCGCCCCCACCGTAGTGTTTGCTGGGGTATTACCAATGGTGTCGGTATTAAAATCATATGTTGCGGCATGTGTAAGAGAAGGAAAAACAAAAAAGCCCATAAAAACTATTATGATTGACACTCTCGCACAATAAATTAATGACGGAACGCGTAAAGTAAATGCTCTCTCTTCCATATATACAAAGTCCAATCAGTATAGCAAAGGAAATCCCATACATAATTTTCGGGAAGATTTCATTTGAATAAAAATGGAGACGCGATGCTTATCCCACTATTAAGTAATGCAGAGAAAAGAAAAAGACCTGTGCGAGACAGGTCTTTTTCTTTTCTTGTTGCGGGGGCCGGAATCGAACCGGCGTCTGGAGGTTATGCTTACCACTACAATTTTCATTGCCCCGTACGGGTTTGCGGTCTGGACTATGCCTTCACCCCAGTGGGGTGCCTACCGTCTAGTCTCTACACCTTCAATTTCTCTTTCAAGAAAAAGCTTGGCTCGGCATTGCCTTTCGTCCTTTCGGACGTGAGGGTTTCACCGAATTTGGCAGGTAATCTTTCGCAAAATTGCTCTTGCGAACGCCCGAATTGTTCAAGCCTCCCGAGGTACCTCTCCTCTACCCCGCTATCTAATCTTTCTTGCGACCACACAATCAGTGCGTGACTCGCGTATTCGAATCATACCGGTTTAATAGAACTTCGCAAGCCATGAAATCGAACCAGTATATACATACCACTCTAGCCATACTGTTATACTAAAAGCATGAAAATTAAGGAAAGAGAGACCGCCCTTCTGCTTCGAAGAGAAGGAATGAGCATACATGATATCTCTTCCCGACTTGGCATAAGTTCGAGCACTGCAAGTCGCTGGTGCGCGGACATTGTGCTGACTGAAGTTCAAAACTTACATCTTGCTACAAAAAGAAAGGATGCAGGTATGCGTGCCCTAGCTCCCTATATAGAAAGAAATAAAACCCTCAAAAGGAATGATATTGCATTACAAACACTTAAGGGTAAAGAAGATGTGAGTCATATGCATGCTGAGGGATTATTTTATTTAGGACTTGGCCTGTATTGGGGTGAAGGATACAAGCGCGGAAGCCAAGAGTGTGGATTTACAAATTCCGATCCTGCACTTATACGCACTATCATTCGCTGGTTTAAGGAGTGCTATGGAGTGGAGGGTAAGCGTATTATTGCAAGAGTTACTATCAATACTCTGTATAAGAGTCAGGAGGAACGCATTCTGCGAACCTGGTCTATCGAATCAAATATCCCACGTTCGCAATTCTCTCGCTCCACTTTTATTAGTGGGTATGGAAAACCCGGAAAGAATCCTGAAAATTATCTAGGCACACTCCGAATTAAAATTCGAAATGGCACGTCACTCCGTAGACGAATACTTGCCAGTATTAATGAAATTGGCTAATCAATCTCACCAAACTCGCGTAGCACCGTCTCATATTTCTGAATCGTTCTATATGCGAGCTGGTCGGGGAGCTGGAAACTAGAACCCTGATGAGCAATATCGTTTCGTATTTTGTGCGCCTCCCACGCGTCCTGTAGTGAAGCAAAGCGACGTGAATCTACCTGCTTAAGCTTTTCGCCAACTGACTGTCCTTGATACCCATCGTGTTCAAGCGCATCAT
>CAZYDN010000003.1:3661-47834 GCA_964646315.1 uncultured Candidatus Saccharibacteria bacterium | reverse complement strand
GTACTCGAGCGATAACCGGTGCCGAAATTGTAAATCTCTCAGACCCGGATCTGCTCTTACTGCTTCGAACCGAACAAGTCTTTGCACGGGTATCTCCCTCAGACAAACTCCGCATAGCGCGTGTGCTCACGGGAGCAGGAGAAGTAGTTGCGATGACCGGGGACGGAGTGAACGATGCGCCTGCTCTGGAAGCTGCCACTATAGGGGTGGCACTTGGTAGCGGCACCGATGTAGCAAAAGAAGCCGCAGACATTGTGCTACTCACCGACAGCTTCTCCGTTATTACCCGGGCCATCGAAGAAGGAAGGCGCTTGCGCGATAACGTGAAGAAGTTGCTAGCGTACATGCTTGCCACGAACTTCAGCGAACTCATTCTTATCACGGTATCTCTTGCGGCTGGCCTCGCGCTTCCTATTTTGCCCACTCAAATTATGTGGGCCAATCTCATTGAAGGCGGACTTATGAATATTGCGCTTGCGTTCGAGCCACTGTATCCGTCCACCATGAAGCGCTCTCCCAAGCATCCCGACGTAGCGAAAATAGTTTCTAAAGATTTACTCAAGCTTATTGTGATTGTTGGCGCACTCAGCGGAGCGCTGTTACTTGGATTACAGGCCTACTTACTCCAGACCCATATTCCTGAAGCGGAGATGCGGACCATTATGTTTGTGGCGCTCTCTATCGGTTCTGTGGTGGGAGCATACTCACTTAAGAGCTTCGGCACTCCTCTGTGGCGTCTTTCGCCAATGGGTAATCCCATGCTTCTCATTTCTCTTGGCGTAAGTGCGCTTATGCTCTGTGTAGCTCTCTTTGTGCCTCAGGTGGCAAAGCTTGTGCACACAACAGCGCTCTCACTTTCGGACCTCTATATTCTCGTGATATACGGCCTTGCTAATGTGGTCATTATCGAGCTCGCAAAGGAGTGGGTGTACATAGGGCCTGAAAGAAAAAGGGCGCGTCCTGCGCATGTCGCGGTATAATGGGTGATATGAACGCGCTCACTATTGGTCTCATTGTTTTGGCTCTCGTGTTTCTTCAAGGAGTCGGTCTCTGGCTCATGCTTCGCCGAAAGGAGGAGCAGAAAGTGGTCGAAGACACCGGGGGGCTTATGTTGCTCCAGAACCAGATGGAAAAGCTCGAGCGATCGCTTGATAGTCGAATGTCGGAAAGCGCTCGGCAGATGCACGACACGATGCGTAGTCAGTTGGGAGAATCGTCCCGACTAATCAAGGAGATAACCGAAGAAATTACGAGCGTTAAAGAAATTGGTCGCGAGACGGGGAAGTTTGCCGAGCAGCTCAAGGGATTACAGGACATTCTAAAAAACCCAAAGCAACGCGGTATTTTAGGTGAATACTATTTGGAGACGGTGCTCAAGAATGTATTGCCGCCAGGCATGTTTCAGATGCAGTACCCGTTCCCGGGGGGTGAGATTGTGGACGCCGTGGTTTTCATTGATAAAAAAATTGTGCCTATCGACTCGAAGTTTTCTCTCGACAACTACAATCGCTATGTCCATGCTGAAGGCGCTGAGCGAGTGGCGTTTGAGAAGGCTTTTGTGAACGACCTCAAACTTCGTATTACCGAAACGGCAAAGTATATTCGTCCGGAAGAGGGAACTATGGATTTTGCCTTTATGTTTATCCCGTCTGAAGGTATTTACTACGACCTTCTCACCAACCAGGTGGGGGCAGGAGAGGAGGAAAATCTCATCCAGCGCGCAAGTGGCAAGTACAAGGTGATTATTGTGTCGCCGACGTCGTTCCTCGCATATCTCCAGACCGTCATGCAGGGCCTTAAGGCGCTCCAGATAGAACAAAAGGCCGTAGAGATACAAAAGCGTGTCGGCGAGCTAGGAAAGCACGTGGGAGCCTATGAGGACTACTACAAGAAGCTCGGAAACGCTCTTGGTACTGCCGTTTCTCACTACAATGCTGGGTACAAGGAGCTTGGGAAGATTGATAAAGACGTATACCGCATTACAGACGAAAAAGTCGGTATCGACAGCCTATTACTCGAGAAGCCGGGTGCAGGTGTAGAGGATTAACAGTTCCTCACGGCCCTTTTGGGGTACGAGAGAGTATACTTACCGGAGAGTTTGTTACACCTGGGGTTTAGTGGGGAGATACGGCTATGGAGAAAGTGCTTCTGCCCGATAAAGTGTTGATTTTGCTATCTGCTATGGTCTCGACCATCTGCGCAGTCATCTGTCTGATGATCCTGATTCTTACTATTAGGGCTCAGGATGCGCATTTTACGGCACTTGCGAGACCCGAAACGCAGGTTGAGTCCACACCTACGCCCAATACGCTTCTGTTTGGGCGCAACTACAAGAAAATCATATGAACCTGACTTCCGTCCTCAGAACCCTGAGGACGGCTTGCTTTTTATAGGGAAACCGCTAGAATACGAAGTATCTATGGAATACGCCGTTATAAAGACAGGGGGGAAGCAGTACGTGGTTACCCCAGGAGCTCTCGTGACTATCGAGAAGCTTGGACGTGGTGCTGCTACGCAGGACGTTAAGAAGGGCGACACCGTTACCTTCTCAGAGGTGCTCCTTACGGACGACGGCAAGAAGACCACTATTGGTACTCCTGTTCTCGAAGGAAAGACCGTAACCGCTACTGTGTACTCAGTAGGTCGCGCCAAGAAAATTGACGTTGTTAAGTACAAGGCAAAGAGCCGCTACCTAAAGCGTCGCGGTCATCGTCAGCCAGAAATCAAAGTCACTATCGACAAGATTGCCTAACACAAAAAAATCCGCTCATGCGGATTTTTTTGTGCCTCTCACTACGTTTCTTTTCGATTATGAAGCGCGCTCGTGAGGGTAGGACCGTCTGCGTATTCAAGCTCGGAACCAGTAGCAAGTCCACGACCAAGCTCTGAAATTTTAATAGGTCCGCGAAGTGGTGCGAGTAACTCGCGCACACGGTCTGCGGTGTGCTCTCCCTCGCTAGTGGCTGAGAGCGCGAGGACAATTTCTGCGAGTCCGGTTTTGCTGCGCGCCTCTACCACCCGAATAAGATCTCGTTCTCGAATTTGTCCTTTCCCAGAAAGCGTAAGCACTCCTCCGAGTACAAAATAACGTCCGCGGTACGCGTTCGCTCGCTCTACCGCCACCAAGTCTTGGTCCTTCTCAATAATCATGAGAATGCTGTCATCACGGCTTCGATCACTGCAGTAGCTACAGAGAGATTCTGATCCTTGGGTGGGGGAGAAGCGCATGCACATATGACACTGACGTATGTCGTCGGATAGGTGCAGTACGAGGTCGGAAAGACGCGAACGATCGAATGGGGAAGCCGACAATAAGTGGTACACAAAGCGTTTAGCCTGACGGGGTCCTATGCCCGGGAAGCGTTCAAACGCACGTGCGAGGTCTTCGATGCGGTCGGTCATAGTAAGTTTCCCCTGTTGAAATGTGTCGATACGCTTTCAGATGCTAGGCACGGGAAGGTCAGCGAAGTAGACGTATCAAGCATACGGCGAATGAGCTGACTGGGCCCCGTAACGAAGCAGATGGAGGGTATAGACATATTCCCTAAAATTCGGATGCAAGGTCGCCATAGCCGGCTTTATCCATAGACTGGAAGCTTGTGCGCTTATCATCGAAGTAGAGTTCAACCATACCGGTAGGTCCGTTACGGTGCTTTTCAATCAAAATCTCAGCTACGTTCTTGCGGTCGCTCTCGTGATTAGTGCGGTCTTCACGGTGAATAAACATCACCACGTCGGCGTCCTGCTCGATGGAACCGGAGTCGCGAAGGTCGGAAAGTCTTGGCTTACCACCGCGCTGCTCCACGGCTCGAGAGAGCTGTGAGAGGGCGAGTACGGGCACCTCAAGCTCACGCGCGAGTTGCTTTAAGGAGCGGGAAATTTCGGTGACCTGTTGCACCATAGAATCCGATTGCTTAGTGTTGGTTGGTGCCATCAACTGAAGGTAGTCCACGATAATAAGTCCGATACCTTGCTCACGCTTCAAGCGACGCGCAACGGAGCGCATAGAAAGAATATTGTTACTCGCTTTGTCATCGATATAAATAGGAGCCTTAGACAAGCTCTCAAGGGCGTCACGAATACGGTCAAAGTCTGCTTCGTCGCTCACGGCCCCTGTGCGGATTTTCCAAGAGTTCACGTAACTCTCCGCAGAAATCATACGGTCAATGATTTGCTCGGCGCTCATTTCGAGAGAGAAGATACCTACCGGTATTTTGTGGCGGACAGCTGTGTTACGGGCAATGTCGAGCGCAAAGGATGTTTTACCTACGGATGGACGCGCAGCCAAAATAATGAGATCGGATGGATGAAGGCCCGAGAGAAGAGCATCAAGCTCAGGGAATCCCGTTGGAGTACCACGCACCACATCCTTGTTTTTAGACATGGATTCAATACGGTCCCAAGCAGAATCGAGTTTATCCTTGATAGCAACAAACTTGTGCGCAGCGGATGCGTTTCCAATAGCATAGATAGACTTTTCCGCGTGATCGAGTACCTCGATAGTATCGCGAGCCTCGTCATAGGCGGCTTCGGTAATTTCATAGGAAACATCAATCAAGGAACGCATCAAATGCTTTCGAGACACGAGCTCGGCATAGTGAGTGATGTTTCCAGGTGTCGGAGCGGTGCCCGCGAGTTCCGCAATATACGCACGTCCTCCTACGCGCTCAAGCAAGCTCTTGGCTTGTAGTCTCTCGCCGAGGGAGAGCATATCGATAGGTTCGCCTCGCTCGGTAAGTTCTCGCATTGCCTCATAGATAAGGCGATGCTTTTCTGCATAAAAGGAATCTGGTTTTACAAGATCCGAGACATCGTGAATGGCATCTGGTTTTAGGAGAAGTGCTCCAAGGAGGGCTCGCTCAGCTTCGAGGCTTTGCGGCGGGACGCGATTGACCGGGTCATTCATACCCTTAGTCTATCAACGACGCTCGATGGTGACTACTGTCCCAGAAGGCCCGTCGTCCACACGATATCCCCGGTTTTCGATGTGGATACGTAACTGGTCTGCACGCGCAAAATCCTTATTGCTTCGAGCCATGTCGCGTTCTCTAGCCATTTCCTCGATATCCTCAGGAAGGGGTAGGGGAGCGGCTGCAGCAGGAGGGCTTGAAAGCAATAATCCCAAGACCTCGTCTGCAACTACTACAGCGTCCCACTGTTGTGCAGGAGTAAGTTCGTCGTCACGCAAGGTTTCCCATAGAAGGGCGAGCGCTTGGGGAGTTGAGAGGTCGTCTCGCAATAGCGCCATGATGCGACGGCTCGCATCCGACGGGGAGCGGCGTTCACTTGAAAGGGCGCGAGTATCTCGTGCAAGTTTCCACAGACGGCGAAGTGCCTCGTCGCTGGCCTTGAGCGCGTCCCACGTAAAGGACATGGTTGTTGAGTAGTGTGCCTGGAGGAAGAAGTAACGAAGGGAAAGCGGATGGAAGCCGTGCTCACTAATATCAGAAAGATAGATATCGTTACCAAGTGACTTAGAAACCTTCTCGCCATCAATCGTGAGAAATGCTTGGTGCATCCAAAATCGCGCGAGGGAAGTGCCGTAAGCCGCTTCCGACTGAGCTATTTCGTTTGTGTGGTGTACAGGAATGTGATCAATTCCGCCTGTATGGATATCGACAGGTTGGCCAAGCAAAGAGCGCGCCATAGCTGAACACTCCACATGCCAGCCCGGGAATCCACGCCCCCAAGGGCTTTGCCACTCTTGCGCGCGAGCGGGTCCCGCCGGAGAGAACCGCCACAGCGCAAAGTCAGCTGGGAGGTGCTTCTCCTTGTTTGCGGTAATGCGTCTACCTATTTCTGCTACCGCTGCTTCTTTCGTGTGTTTTGCGCCATGCGTATCAAGTACGCCGTAACCCGCAAATCGTGCAGTATCGAAATAGATGCCGTCAGACGTTTTATACGTGTATCCCTTTTGTTCCAGTAGCTGAATAAGTTCTATTTGCTCCTTAATGTACTCGGTAGCTTTTGGAAAACGGATATCGTTGGTATCGATATTGAGTGAAGACAGGTCATCGATAAACACTCTTGTGTACTTAGAGGCGATGTCCTCTGCGGACAGGCCTTCACGCTTGCTTCCTACCTGCATTTTGTCTTCTCCCTCGTCTGCGTCGGACACTAGGTGGCCTACATCAGTAATGTTTATGACCCGACGTACGCGATATCCAGCCTGGGTAAGTACTCGAGAAATACTGTCAGAAAAAACATATGCACGGAGATTCCCAATTTGAGCTTTTGAATAAACTGTGGGGCCACAGGAATACAGTGTAGCCGTCCCCGCTCGGTATGGAGTAAATATTTCTTTAGCACCCGTGAGCGTATTTTGAAAAAGGAGTGGGGCGTTGCTCTTTGTCGCCACCGATGGACGACGTCCAAATACAGAAAACCAAGACATGAGGTAACTATACCAGAGCGGGAAGGAGTCCTAGAACCAGTTCTTCCACTTAAAGTAGCCTGCAAAGGATACGGCGGTAATGGCCATAATAGCGAGAATGTTCGTAAAAGCGTTAGGACCACTCACGACAGGCATGGCTTCTACATTCATACCAAATAGTCCTGTGATAAGGGAAAGTGGCAAAATAATAAACGACATAATAGTGAGCACTTTCATAACTTCGTTTTGTCCGGCAGAAAGCAGAGAATCGTTTGTGATACGAAGCTCGCTTGCTACGGCGCGGTAGGACACGACAAGCGCTGCCGCATGATTACGCTCTGCTTCAATACGCTCGGCATGCTCTTCAAACTTCTTCCCAAAAAAGGCGGGTTTTGAAAGCTCGGCTAGAAAATCGGTAAGCGGGTCCTTGTGGCGAGCTAGTACGGTATCGAACTTGAGAAGAATTCTACTCACGTTTGAAATTGCCCGGACGGTGACCCTTTCTTTGCCGGTGAATATATCCTGCTCAATTCGCTCAAGCATGCGCAGCACTTGTTCGGCTTCGCCACTAATGGCCCCATACAGGCGACGGAGAATTTGCTCTACGAGTACTTCAGCCTGTGACTCACTTCCGGGCACACCAAGTAATTCTTCTGCTTCAAATACACGATGGAGATTATGAAGGGGTTCAACTACTTCATACCGGGCGGTAACCAAGAATTTCTGTCCTACAATAAAATCAACTTCCTGCGAACGAGTGTTGCCACCTCCTTGCACGGTAGGAAAGTGGAGCACCATGTACTGGTAGTCCGGAAAAGTTATGGAGATAGGGTAGGGGGTAGGAGAAATAATCTCTTCCTCTATGCGTGCGTTTATATCGAACTCACGCATAACGTTATCAAGCTCTTCGTGGGTGGGGGATTCCAGATCAATCCACGTAACGCTTCCTCTCGTGTGTCGGGTCATCATGCTGTTGTTCAGTATACCGGAGTGGAAGGGTAGAGGGTCCCGTTCTCAACAGCGCCCTTGTGTACAGTTCGTGATAGTATCGAGGAAGTATGGAACAAGACCCACACCTCGTAAACGAAGAAACATTGGAACAGGAATCAGGCTCAACACAGGAGGGTGTGGGCGCGCAACGCAATTTCGCAGGCATGATGCGTATGGGTGCGGCATTTGCACTTATTCTCGTAATAGGATTTGCGGGAGGTATCAAAGTCGGAGCTGCCGGAGGAGCTAGTGCACTTTCTAGTGTTCCTATTATTGGAGACTCTCTAAACGCAACTCCAGACAGCTCTGCAGACTTCACTGCTTTTTGGAAGGCGTGGAATATTCTAAATTCTCGCTTTGTGCAGACGCATGCGTCTACAACAGCTCCTACCACCAAGGACCGCCTTTACGGGGCTATTGCAGGCATGACGGCTAGCTTTGGAGATCCCTACACCGTGTACATGCCACCTGAACAAGCAAAAGTATTCCAGGAGACTATTGCAGGAGAATTTGGAGGAGTGGGAATGGAAGTCGGCATGAAGGACAAGCTCCTCACGGTCATTGCTCCCCTCAAGGGAACTCCCGCTGAACGTGCGGGCATAATGGCAGGGGACGGCATTATTGCCATTAACGGAAAGTCTACCGAAGGTATTTCCACCGATGCGGCAGTAAAGCAGATTCGTGGAAAAAAGGGCACGACCGTGACGTTTAAAATTCTTCGGGATGGCAAGGTCTCCGAAATTTCAGTCGTTCGAGATACTATTTCCACTCCAACTATCGAGAAGTCATACGACAAGGATAGTGGTGTGTACTACATTGCCATCTACGAATTTACCGCCACCTCAGCCGGACTCTTTGATAAGGCGCTCGTGGATTTCAGGAAGTCCGGTTCGAGCAAGCTCATTATCGATGTTCGTGGTGACCCAGGAGGCTACCTAGAAGCGGCCGTGTCTATCGCAAGCCACTTCCTTCCACAAGGTGCAGCGATTGTAACGGAAGACTATAAGGGCAAACAGCAAAACCTCGTGCACCGTAGTCGCGGTACGGGAGGAGTGCCAAGCAACTTAAGCGTAGTAGTACTTATGGATCAGGGGTCAGCATCTGCTTCGGAGATTCTCGCAGGAGCTCTTCAAGATGCGAAGGTTGCGACCCTTATTGGCACGCGCTCCTTTGGAAAGGGGTCAGTTCAGGAACTCATTGATATCGACGGCGGTTCGCTCAAGGTAACGGTGGCTCGCTGGCTTACTCCTTCAGGACGCTCAATCTCGGACGGTGGCCTCACTCCGGATATTAAAGTAGAGAGAACTCAGGAAGATTTCCTTGCAGGAAAGGATCCTCAGAAGGCACGTGCAGTAGAGTTTCTGACCACCGGCAAGTAGTCGCTCGTGTGCAAAATGATGCGCAGCCCGGCCTTCAGGGCGTCGCGATGCATTGTCGCCTCACTACGAAAAATAGACGATCGCTACGCTAAATCTATTTTTCGTGCGGGCTCTGTGCACCACGGACTGCTTTCGGTTTAGCGCATCATTTCCGCACACTCGCTCCCGAGGGTAGGGGGGGTCGATTTCTGTACAGTCTTCTCGTCTGGGTTGCGTATATGGCCTATAAAAGCTAGGATATTGCTATATGAAAGTCGTACTACTAAAAGACGTGAAGAACACGGGCAGGGCGGGAAGCGTTATTGAGTGCTCAGACGGACATGCAATAAACATGCTTATTCCGCGTGGCCTCGCTGTGGTTGCAACTCCTGCAAATTTGAAGATTGCAGAGCTTCGCACCAAGCAGTACGCAGACCAAAAGGCGCTCGACACAAAGCTCATTGAGAACCGTCTCAATGCTCTTGCTGAGGGTCGCATCGTAATCACTAAGAAGGCGAACGAACTCGGTCACCTGTACGACGGAGTAGACGCCGCTGAAATCGCAGCTGCTACGGAGCTTCCTGAGGAGGTTATCAAGCTCGAGAAGCCTATCAAGGAACTTGGCGAATTCGCCATTCCAGTAGCTATGGGCGCTACATTCGGTAGTATTGTTATCTTCATCGAAGCTGAGTAAAAGGGGTAGGGGGGTGTATACAAAAAGCGGCCCTATGGGGCCGCTTTTTGTATGTTTGGTCTGCATAAAAAGTAAAAACCCTCAGTGAGGGTTTTTACGTTAGTTGCGTGAGTTACGCGGGGAGGAGAACATCTACCACCTTCTTGCGAACAACCTGTCCGTCGAAGTTGGTCTTACGTCGACTTCGGTAGAGTACTTTGCCGGTCGCTACTGCGTAGAGCGTGTGGTCGTGTCCAACCTTTACGTTCTTGCCAGCCTCAATCTTGGTACCGCGCTGACGCACGATTACCATGCCTGGGCGAGCAACCTGGCCGTCACTAAGCTTAATACCGAGGAATTTCGGGTTAGAGTCGCGGCCGTTCTTTGATGATCCTCCTGCTTTTGTATGTGCCATGAATGCTATTCTTTACGTATTCATGACTATAGCAGACATACAGGAGCGGGGCAAGCAGGTTTTGGGCCGTATTCCTGCCCATGTGGTCACCGTGGCCATTTTGACCCTCTCCACCACAGCCGCGTTTGGTCTAGGTATTTTGGCCGGTAAGGACCTAGAAAGGGCACAGGGGGCAGGGAAGGGCTTCTGGATAGAGCAGGTGGCCGCCACCTCGTCTCAAGCCGCGGCGGTAGCAGCCGGCTTCCCAAAAGCTCCTCCCTCGACTGCGTTATCCACAGCGCCTAGCAGTGGGGGATTCGTCGCTTCCAAAAATGGCACCAAGTACTACCTACCTAGTTGTGGTGGGGCAGGGCGTATAAAAGAAGAGAACAAGGTCTGGTTTACCTCCAAAGAAGATGCAGAGGCTGCGGGTTATACACCTGCAAGTAATTGTCCGGGGCTGTAGAATAAAGACATGATTGTTCTAGATGTGGAATCGAGCGGACTAAGCCCTCGCCATCACTCCATTGTTTCGCTCGGTGCGCTCGATCTGGATGACCCCACTAACCAGTTCTACGACGAATGTCGGATATGGGATGGCGGCAAAATCGAAGACGAGGCCCTAGCCATCAATGGATTTTCCAGAGAGGAGGTGACGGACCCCGCGAGAAAATCAGAAGCAGAACTTATCACTGCCTTTGTTGCTTGGGCATGTGATAGACCCGCTAACCGCATGCTTGCCGCACAAAATCCATCCTTTGATTTGGAGTTTGTGCAGGCGGCATGTGAGCGTGCTGGTATAGATTGTCCGTTTGGAAAACGCACACTCGATGTGCACACTCTCGTGTGGCTCCATATGACTGCGAACGGAGTCACGCCACCTGAAATGAAGCATCGCTCCGCTATTAATCTGGACTTCGCACTTCGCTACTGCGGCATACCTGAAGAGCCAAAACCGCACAATGCGCTCACAGGCGCACTCTGTCATGCGGAAGTCATCTCACGCATCGCGTATACTAGAAAGACACTACCCGAATTTACAAACTTTGACATACCATGGCAGACGAACAACTAGCGACCGTAGGAGCAACGCCTAAAGAAGAGAATCACGAAGTCATGGGCTCGGTGCTTTCGCGTGCCATAGAAGAAGGGAAGCATGAGGTTCCAGAAAACCCTGAGCCACTTGTGTGCAAGCCTCAGAAGCTCGAGAGCTGGAGAGTCTTTAAGATCATGGCTGAGTTTGTGGACGGATTCGAAACAATCCGCAGGTACGGGCTTGCGGTGACTTTTTTCGGTACGGCACGTCAGACGTTTGCACCCGAAGTGTATGAGCAAGCCACGGAGCTTTCCGGACGTCTGGCCAAGGCCGGGTACGCGGTTATCACCGGTGGAAGTGCTGGAGTTATGGAGGCTGCGAACAAGGGCGCGTATGACGCCGGAGGTGCTTCTATTGGACTCAACATCAGACTCCCCATGGAACAGTCTTCTAATAAGTTCGTGACTGAGTCCATGTCGTTTGATCACTTCTTTGTGCGCAAGGTGATGCTCGCGTTTGCTTCTGAAGTCTACGTGTATTTCCCAGGAGGTTTTGGGACGCTCGACGAGTTCAGTGAAATACTCACCCTCATTCAGACAAAGAAAATTAAGCGCGTGCCGCTCGTGCTCTACGGAAAAGAATACTGGACACCCTTTGTAGACCTTTTCCGTAACCACCTGCTCCTCAAGTATCACGCAATCGACGAAGAAGATTTGGATCTCTTCCATATCGTGGACTCGGTAGACGAAGCCTACGACTACATCGTCGCAAACGTAGTCTGCTAGAGACGAGAACTGTCCTACAGAGCAGGGGAGTTAGACCGGAAGAGACCTTTCGGTCTTTCTTCGTTTAGGACCTCCCCACCGACTGAAATTGAAAATCAGGGAAGGGGTTAGAAATGTCCAAATAAAGTTTCAAGACACACCATAGAGACTCCCACAGGCATGCGGAAATATTTTTAGAAGAATAGAGAGGGAAGCATAGAGGAGGAGATAAGGCTGGCTACCTGATTGTAAGGAATAAACCCGGGGGAGCTTTCCAGCTAATGTGCGCACAATATATCTTTTGCGTAAATAAATAACATAGACACTGGGCCGTGTGGTATCCGGGCCTGTATGCTCCTCTGTCTTCCCTGCGGTATGTTTGTATCTTTTAGTGAAGTGCCTCAGGGTCTGTTGAGGTGTGAATACTGCCCTAGACTCCTTCCTTGGAGCGTATCTTTGACTCTTTAGACCACTCCCCCGAAAAGACGAAAATTGACTGGGGAAGTGCCCTGTATATAAAAGAGGAATGGAAGGGTGACTGCCTTCCCTATCTGCGTGTGGAAATGAAGAGAGCCCGGCAAGAAGTACCGGGCTCGTAGTCTATGAGAAAGTTCTGAGCGTATTCGTGGGTGTTCTTGTTCGGTAACCCCGAAACTCGCACCTGGATTTTGGGGTTGTGCTCTTGGCACAACACATCTCGACTAGTCTACCTAATCCCTAAAGACCGGGACGGTCGAGACTTTGGATGAGATAGCCCTTACGGTGTTATTTGTAAGGGATACTCGCCTCACTAGGAAGGCGGGAGCGACTTGGTGATGTTGAAGTCCCGCTTGAGCTTGGCCCCCTTGCTGTGGGTGGTGACGTTCTGACGAACCTGCATTTCGTGGCCCTGCATTCGGGTGCGGGACGAAATCTTACGGGTCATCGGAGTCTCCGATACTGGTTATGTGCGGACACCATAGTCCGCACATAGAGCATAGCTCTCTGTGGGCTATTTTGTCGAGTGGCTACGCTTGAGATACTTCTGCGCGAGTGAGAGGTCCGAAGTATCCAGTAGCAGGACTGATACCATTTTTCGCCTGATACTCAGAGAGGGCGGCCTTGGTAACGGCTCCAAAGTAGCCGGTTGCGCCTGCGGCCTTAAGCGAAGCTGCCTGCGGACCGGATGCCTCTTCAATTAAAAATTCTTGCAACCAGATAACGTCACTCCCCTTTGCGCCAAGAGTGAGGTCGCTTGCGGGTACCGACCCACTAGCTGACGACCCAACGGTGCTTCCGCTTGTGGCTGTGGGGGTTGTTGCAGGAGTGCTCGCTACCGTTTTCCCGCTTTCCATGTAGGCACGGGTGAGTGGCCCATAGTATCCCGTTGCAGGACTGATACCTGCGGCAGTTTGGTATTCAATAAGTGCGCTAGCAGTCATGGCGCCAAAGTATCCTGTTGCTCCGGCGGTAGCCAGACTTTTTGCAGCAGGTCCTGTCGAGGCGGTAATGAGTCTCTGCTGAAGAGTTATAACTGCGGTACCCGAGGCGCCGATGGTGAGATCTCCATTACCAGTAGTGGAAGTGGTAGTGACGACCCCTGTACTTTTAACCTGCGCTACGAGCGCCAGCTCCTTTTCGATAAGGCTCGGCACGTCTAGTCCAGATTTCAAAGCTGAAGCAAACGTAGTGCTAAATTCAGAAGCTAGAAGTGTGGCGAGTTTGTCCTCATCGTTTGATGACGAAAGAATGGTTTCCAGAAAATCCATCTTTTCCTCAAGACTAAATTCTTGAGTCATGCGGGGTAGAGGGTCCATTGGAGTTCTGTTTTCACGTACCTCAAAATGGAGGTGTGCGGCTCCCCCACTTGCGTTTCCGGTATTTCCTACATAGCCAATTACATCACCCGGAGAAAGAACATCACCCTCGGATATGTCTGCAATCGTATCAAGATGCATATACGCAAAGGTCTCCCCTCCTGGGTTTGCGGTGTATACGAAGTTACCTGAGCTGTCTCCAGAACCAGTCTTCATAACCACAGCATCGGTGGGAGACACTATGGGTGTGCCGCTTACGGCCATGATATCGAGTCCTTCGTGCGTGCGACCGTCTGAACGGGGGTCACCGAAGTTAGGAGATAGATTTGAAAGGCTCACCCCAAAGAGTACTGGAATGGGAAAATGCTCAACCGGATCACTATCGAGAGCATCTATTTTTTTCGATAGGGCGCTCGAGCTACTTCTCCAGGAACTTATTTGCTCGTGCGTAAATGTGCCTCCCTCCGTACTTGGTACGTATGAATAATTTCGTGAGCCAAAGGAGCGCGCCGCGTGTGCTTCTCCTGCAGGCACTACTGAACCGCTCACCATGGTGACAAGAGCAATAACAGCCACAAACTTGGCCGAAGGAATATAATGCATAGATAAATAAGTACTGGTTACGTATCTATGTAGACGTCGTGAATGACTATTTCTTACAAAAGAAAACCTACAGATTCTCCTCTAGGTGACGTGTAAAGTGTTGCTTGATAGTTGAATCGAGTGCACGACTAAAGTCTATTGCATGCTTTGGTGAAAGCACTACTTCACTTATGAGTTGACCCATAGGACTATTAGGACGCATGTACGCAAACTGAATGACGACCGAATCATCAGAAACGGTTACTTGAGTTGCATTAGTGAATGAAGGCCTGGCATCAGGTCCTATGGCAATTTCGATTTGTTTTGGTTCATCTTCGCTCATACAGATACAGTAATTAAGAAACGGTATTTTTAATACTCTCGGTAAAGCCAGTTATCCAGGCGACAAGGATTTCCCAACCATTCTGGACGAGATTCCATACATAGGAGAAGTTATCACTGCCTGAAGGAGATTCGACAATATGACGAATAGATATCCCAAAGTAGGAGAGTGCCAAAATGAGGATGGCGAGCACAATGATGAATCTAATCATAGAAAAAGTATACTATGGGGACTATGGAGCGTTCCCTCAAAACAGCCCCCAAAGTGCATAAGGTAGATGTCGCCATGCAGCACTTACGCAAAGTAGACCCCTTACTCTACAAGGCTGCGCTCCCCCACCACCAGAATATTAAGAAAGCGAGCAAGCATAGACGTGCGTATGCTCAGCTCTTCCCTGCCCTCGCGGGCTCCATTGTAAGTCAGCAACTCTCCACTAAAGCCGCAGACACCATATGGGCACGGCTTGAAACTGCCTGTAAAGGTACCGTCACCCCTGAGGCCATTCTTAAACTTCGCCTCCCCACCATGCGCAGGGCGGGCTTGTCCGCAGCGAAATGTAAAACTCTTAAAGAGCTTTCGCGTGCAATTGTGTCGCAGAAACTCGTTCTTACTTCTCTCAAACGCGTGCCAGAAGAGCAAGCAATAACAGAGCTATCGAGTATTTGGGGTATTGGCCGTTGGACAGCAGAAATGTTTCTTATGTTTGCGTTAGATAGAGACGATGTATTTTCTGTGGGCGACTTGGGCTTGAGGCGCTCTATAGAAGCGCTATACGGCCTTCCAAAAGACATTTCTGTTTCAAAAATAGAAACTATTTCAGCACTATGGTCTCCGCATCGCTCTTTTGCATCTCGTGTGCTCTGGAAAGTGCGTGATACTACTTAAAGGTACGACATTGGGTTAAGGTACGCGTCTTTCGGTGCCACCGGCATGGAAGCATTAGCACATGGAGTGGTTGCTCCTCGGTATTGCTTGAGGGTCATAATTTGTACTCCTGCTGAAGCAAACACCGTGAAGTGAAGGTGTGGACCTGTTGCATAGCCAGTCATGCCTGAGTTTCCAATTACGTCTCCCGTAGTCACTGACTGTCCAGACGAAACACCTATCGAAGAAAGGTGGGCATAGAGGGTGGCGAGTCCGTTGGCATGCTTTAGCACTACCCACTTTCCGTATGAGTAACATCCAGGAATTGAGTCAGTGTTCCCTGTCGCCATAACTGTTCCTGATAGGGCTGCGGTAATGGGAGTGCCACTGGGTGCGCCCATATCAATAGCGTTATGGCCCGATCCGTTATAAATCTGAGCGTTCGCAGTTGCGAATGCGGTATTACCAAAATACTGCGTGATACAGAAATTATTGCCCAGAACTCCTGACTTCCCTGGGCAAGTAGCCATGAAGGTCGGCTTAAATGGCCAAGCAAGTATGCCCTTCCCTACATGGGGAATGGAGGCTGTGCCAACAGATTTTAGACTGCTCTCGAGTCCCGCAAGGGCACTTTCAAACACCTTCTGTTCTGCTCGTTTCTTAGTAATAAGTTGCTGGTAGGTGGATTCCTGACTCTTCGTTTGAGACAGGAGCTTATCCTTCTCCGCCTTCGCAAGATCGAGTGATTTTTTTTGGTTCTTCAGCTCATTATTTAAATTCGATAATTTGTCCTTCGTAGACGCAACAGAGCTATGCTGAGCAGAAAGTTCGGTCTTCGCTACAAACAAATCTTTTGAATGTTCTTCGAGTGCACGAGATAGGTCTGTGGTCGCGTCTACAATAGTCCATGCTTCAGTCAGTGAGTCAGAGGACAGAAGCTGTTCTATGAGTGTGGCATCAGTTGCGGTTTGAATGTTACGAAAAGCGCGCGCAAGTACTTCCTTATCGAGGCGAATAACGTCCTCCTTGTCGGCTATCTCGTAGGCTAGCTCATTTAGTTTAAGGTTGCTCGCTGAAATACGATTTTGCGTGGCGCTAATTTGAGAACTGGTTTGCTGACGTGTGACATCGATAGACTTAATCGCTGTCTGGAGAGTTTGGTGCTGAGTACCAAGCACATTGAGCTGTTTTTGGTACGCAGCAATTTCCGCTTCGATTGCTTGTATTTTGCTGTTGTGACTATCAATCTGTGCCTTGATATCATCTACAGTTTCGGCATGCGCCTGGTATACGGGAATATGCGTAAGTCCAAACAAGACTACGGAGAGTGAACCAATCGTTAAAAATGTACGAAACAATGATTGCATTCCTTAAAGTATAGCAAGTGCACTCTCAACACGCGAAACTGCTTCAGGTGTACCGAGTATTGCTATCAAAGTAAACGGATCAGGAGACCGTTCCTTACCAGATAAAAGGGCGCGTAGTGGCCAGAGCATTCCCCCACGGCCTCCCTTCCCTTCACCCTCCGCAGCGTCGGCAAGTGGCATAAGGAGAAGTTTAGCCTCCTCGCTTGTGGGATGGTCAGGGAGAGTGCGAAGCACATCAAGGAGTAATACGAGGGCGGTGTGTGTATATCCAGGACGGTCGACAGGTTCTTTTGCACGAACTAGCTCGGGCGAGATGGTAGGCCGCTCGAAGAAAAAAGACATTTCTTCTCGCACCATGTCTCGAGCCTCACCAAAGGTTTGCGCACGTTCTTTCAAAAGAGGAATAATGCGAATGAGTGTTACTTGGTCAAGCAGGGGTAGAGCAAGTTCGCTCAGGTACTCTTCGTCGGAAAGCGTACGCATCCACTCGCGGTTGAGATGAAGAAGCTTTGCTTCGTCAAACTGTGCACCCGACTTCTGAATACGCTCAAGACTGAACAGTTCAGTAAGCTCTTTGGGAGAAAACATCTCCTGATCTCCTCCTGGATTCCATCCAAGTAGTGCCAAGAAATTGACCATGGCTTCTGGAAGATATCCCTCGCGTTTGTAGTCGAGAATATCTTTAGCGCCATCGCGTTTAGACAGCTTCTTGGTTCCACTTTCGCCAAGGATTGAGGGAAGCGTTGCAAAAATGGGTGGAGCCGTATCGAGCGCCTCGTAGAGTGCAAGAAACTTGGGGGTAGAAGATACAAACTCTTGCCCTCGCATAACATGCGTTATCTTCATCTCGATGTCGTCTATCACGTGTGCAAAGTTGTAGGTAGGATATCCGTCCCCTTTTATCAAAATAAAATCATCGAGCGCTTCCTCTCCTGCGGAGAGTTCACCAAGTACCGCATCGGTCCAGGTTGTGCGAGCAACGCGGGGAGTTTTGAAACGAAGAGGAGAAATACCGTCCCATTCTGTAATAATTTGCGGACGGTGCTCACGAAAAAGGAATGGACGCTTCTCTTCTTCTGCCTTGGCACGGAACAGAGCTACTTCTTCTTCGGTGAAAGGGTCCGGGTAGGCATACCCTGCACTTACCAATTGCTGTGCATATTTCTTATAGAGAGGTAGTCGTTCTGACTGAATATACGGTCCGTAGGCTCCTTCCTTGTCTATGCTCTCGTCCCACTCAATACCAAGCCAAGCGAGCGATTCCATCATATGACCAATAGCTCCTTCCACTTCGCGCTCTTTATCGGTGTCTTCTATGCGAAGAATAAATTGTCCTCCATGCTTACGGGCAAAGAGCCACGCATAGAGCGCGGTACGGGCGCTTCCTACGTGGAGAAAGCCAGTGGGACTTGGAGCAAATCGCGTACGGATACTCATGATAGTGGTGCGGGCGTTTGTGGCTCGTGTGAAAGGCTGATACGCACAATTTCCTCAGCGATTACCTTTGCGGCTTCAGGGTTCGCAAATCCAGAAGCATGCGCACTCATCGTGGTGATGATTTCTTGATTTGTAATAATGCGACGAATTTCGCTTAGTAGTACATGGGAAGTGAGATTGTCTTCCTCAAGCACCTGAGCGGCCCCTGTGTGGGCATAGGCGTGGGCATTAGTTCGCTGGTCGTGGCTCACTGATTCTGGAATTGGAATAAGGATTGCCGGTTTTTGCCATAGAGAGATTTCAGCAATAGAAGTGGCTCCTGCGCGGGAAATAACGAGGCTCGCACTTCCGGCAGCAGCGCGCATGGCCTCGCTCGATAAATAAGCTACAGGGTGATAACGATGAGCGTAGGGATTTTGTGCTAGTACCACACTCGCACGCTTTGTTACGTGGTCTATGTGGGTTTTACCTGTCTGATGAATGATGTTTGCAAACGGCACAATTTCCGCCAGTGCGTCCAGAAGTGTCTCATTTATACGCAATGAGCCAGACGAACCTCCGATGACAAGCATGCTAGGAACTGAAGTATCAAGACCAAACAGCTTTTCCCCTACGGACGATTCGGGAAGTGTGCGTAATTGTTTACGTATAGGAATTCCCGTGCGAGCAATTTTGCTACGGGACTTGAGTGGAAAGAAAGGTATGGAGCTATCATAGGAAACTGCAATGCGCGTTGCTTTGTTTGCTGCAAGCAGATTTGCGCGACCTGGTTTTGCGTCCGACTCATGAATAATAATAGGAATACGAAGTAAGGAAGCTGCAAGTATTACCGGCACGCTCACATAACTTCCCTTTGAAACAACTACATCTGGGTAAATACGAAACAGAGTGAATAGCGCTACAAAAAATCCTTGTACGGTTAGGAACGTATCGGTGAAATTCTTGAATGAGAAATACCGTCTCACTCTCCCTGCAGGTATACGTACAAACGTAATGTTATTTGCGAAGAGCATCTCTTCATCGTTTGGTTTGTCGGAAAGGTAATAGAGCTTAGGCGAGACAAGTCTGCGTTCTGCGACTATTTCACTTAACGATTCTGCTATGGCAATAAGCGGATAGAAATGTCCGCCAGCAGCTCCTGTAAATACCACTTTCATCCTGTTAGAAATAGCTCCTAATTAAGAGCCACGCATTAAAAGCTTGGTAATGGACATATTCTCAGGGACTGTATTTCTAACAGGATTCATAGCCTAAGTAGGTAGATTATACCAGAAAACCTAACCACTGCTTTTCCGTTTAGGGCGATGGGCGGCGACGTTCAAAATAATGCCCACAGAGGCAAGGGCTGCGAGAAGTGCTGTTCCTCCATGAGAAACAAACGGCAGTGGTAGTCCCGTAAGAGGCATGATGCCAAGCATGGCACCGATATTCATAAAAGCAGAAATCGTAATAAGGAGCGTGAGTCCGGTAGCAGCAAATGAGCCGAATGCAGCAGCAGCCCCAGCCGCAATGGCAAATCCACGAGCGGCAAACCCGGTAAAAAGAAGTACCAGAACAACAGTACCCAAGAACCCAAACTCCTCTCCGTATACTGCAAACACGGAATCGCCCACAGGCTCCGGCAAATAGTTAAATTTTTGAACACTTTGTCCAAAGCCACGACCTAAGAGTCCTCCCGAACCAATAGCGATGAGGGATTGTTGGATTTGATATCCCGTCGAGAGTGCATTGTTCTCAGGATGTATAAACGTCTGCACACGATGCATGAGGTAGGGGCGAGTAGCTACGAGCGCTCCTGCTCCTATGACCGCCACGCATAGCAAAATGGCAAAGTCGCGCATGGGTGCGCCTGCAATAAAATAGAGTGCCCCTGCGGTGAGACCTATCACCATGGTGGTCGAGGTGTTTGGCTGAGCAAGTAGTAAAAGTGCTGGCACACCAATAATGACCCCGAATCCTAAAAGACCATGCTTGAGATCAGAAATATGAGTGCGAATTTTAGCCAAATACAATGACAGCATCAAAATAGTTGCAAGCTTCAAAAATTCCGCGGGCTGAACAGTGAGTGGGCCAATAGCAAGCCAACGACTCGCACCATTAGCATGATGACCAATACCTGGAACAAACACGAGCGCAGTAGCAATGACCGCAAGAATATAAAAAGGAAGCACTCCCTTCTCTATCCATGCTGGGGGGCAAAATCTCAGGAACACAAGCACGATAAGTCCGGGCACGAGCCCGAGGAGCATCTGGGTAACTGCAATATGTCCAATTAAGGAATTCTCACGAGCGAGGAGTCCTAGTGCGGCAGATAAAAAAACACTTGTTCCTCCTACAACCAAAATGGCGACGATAAGAGCAAACAGTCGGTCTCCAAGAAGTTTCGATGACATAGACCTACTTGAGTAACGCGATAGCTAGTCCAAAAATACCGGCTATGACCGTGATAACCCAGTAACGCATCGTTACCTTGTACGCGGGCCAGCCGAGTGCCTCAAAGTGATGATGAATAGGAGCTATATGAAAAAGCTTTTTCCCAAGGATTCGCTTAGAGAGTGCTTGAAGAACTGTGGTGAGTACCGTAACCGTAAGAGGAAGCGCAATGATGGGTAGAACTGCTACACCAACCCCCTCTCCAAGAACGTCCGCAGAAAAAGCGGTCACTGCAAGTGCGGCAGTGAGTGCCATAGTTCCTGTTTCGGATAAGTAGAAACGAGCAGGAGGAATATTGAACCAGAGAAACGCAAAGAGTGCTCCTGCTACGGAAGCGGCAAACGCAGCAAGTGCTATTTGGTTTTGCGCAAACGCGATACCCGCATAGGTCATAAAAATAAACGCAAACACTCCGCCAGCGAGTCCATCAATACCATCGATAATTCCACCAGCGTAGAGGGCGAGCATCACCACTACAAAAAATGGAACAAAGAGCCAGCCCAGCTGTAATGCGCCCACAAACGGAATACCAATAGCAGCGACACCAAGCTTTGCAAAGAACCACCAGCCAATAAAGGTGCCAAGCGCCGCTACGGCGCAAAGTCGCCATCGCAAGCTTAATCCCCCGGTGCTTTTAGTGACCTCAAGTACGTCGTCAATCATGCCAAAAAGTGCCCCCACCATAAGCGCAAAAAGAGGTAGCCATGTTTGTCCACGATTCACAAAATCAAACTGCGCAACTGATTCCCCAGTGAGCATGCCTATACCCGCAATACCAAGTGCAGTTAGGAAAACCGAACCCCATACGACAATGCCACCCATGCGAGGGGTGGAAACTTCTCGTTCGTGATGAAGTGCATCAAACAATGGTGTACCTGCCTGGTCACCAATGCCTTTCCCCTTACCTCCCTTCTTCTTCCATGCGCGGTGCTTGTAGAGGTAGTGCGACACAATTGGTGCCAACCCTATCCCGATAATGAACGAGACAACGGAAGGAATAAGGACTCGTGCAGCATCAAGAAGCATACATTATGGGGCGGTGGAAGCGCTTACTTGCGGCGGGAGTGCGGCAGGTACCGCGCTCAAGCCCGCAAAATGCTTACCGGTGAGTGAGAGTAATTTTGAAACGTCCGCAAAGCGCCCCTCGCGCGTTGATCCGAGCACTACGATGGCTACCGGGTGACCAATACCAGCGTCGTACACAATAGCGAGATTACCTCCGGCCAAATCGGTAAACCCAGTTTTAGAAAGAAGAAGGTTTGGCACGCGAACCACATCTTGGTTGGTATTAGGAAGTGTGTGTACGACACCGGTGTTTGAAGAAACCGTCACGCTTGATCGAGTGGTAGCTGCGGCTATAGCAGGGGCCTTTTCCAAAAGTGCACCCGCAAGCTGCGCGACGTCGTATGCAGAACCGTATCCGCCTGAGAGTGTAGTGTTCACATCAAGTCCCGTGCCATTGAGTGCGTACGTTTGAGGAAGTCCGATTGCTTCGATAGCACTCGCAAGGAGTCGCTTTCCTGTGGTGGCTTCATGCGCAGCTGCCGCCTCTGCAACAGCCTCCGCCATATCGTTTGAAGAAGCGACGAGCGCTAGCTTCATGGCGTTTGTAAGCGTGAACACCTCACCTTCATGCAGACCGCTCTCCCCTTCCTCGTTCAATGCAGTACTTGTAACAACTACAGAAGCATCAGGAGAGAGTGTTGAGGCCGCCGCGTAGGCAGTAATAAGTTTTGTGAGAGAGGCCAGTGGCAATTGTGTTTTCGCATGCTTTTCATATATCACTTCCTTGGTGGTGAGGTCGTATACAATTGCGGCTTTTCCGTAAAGTGACACCGATGCGTACGCGTCCGGTTGCGGTACTGGTGCTACTGGCTCCGTTTTCTGGGTAAGGGTAACGGGTGTTGAGGCGGGCATGAAAAAAGGTGCACCAAGTACCAAGGCGCCAAGCACTAAGGAGCCCGCCATAATAACGCGCGTCGCCTGACGCTGTTTGTTTCGCTTATCGAGTTTATCGATGAGCAGTTTTAGGTCGGGATAGTTTGCTGGCTTCATACGTCAGTGGTAGCTGCTTGCTCTGCACGGGCCTGTACGTCTGCCACCATAGGAGAAAGCTCGTTGTAGCGTGGCAAATCTTCTGCGCGGGATATGCCCAGATGCGCGAGCGCATCTACGGTTGCTCTGTAGCGCGCGCGTCGCTTATCGGCCGCGTCCTCACTTCGCTCGATAAGTCCACGTAGAGAAAGTGCACGGAGTGCTGCTCCAGAATTAACACCACGAACGTAGTCTATTTCGGTACGGGTCGCAGTGCCGCGGTACAAAATAATAGCGAGAGTTTCGAGAGAAGCCTTACCAAGGTCGCGCGACAGCTCGCTCTCACGAAGCTTTCGAATACTATCTGCAGTCTCAGGTGCGGTACGAAGTTCAAGCTCAAGACTTGTTTGTATAAGAGCAAGCCCTCGTCCCACAAGACTCGTCTCTAATTCTCCGATTAGCGCGGTGAGAGCGTCGTCCTCAACGTCAAGAAGCGCAAGCAGTTGCTTGCGTGTAAGAGGGCCGCCGGCAGCAAACAAAAGTGCCTCAAGATGAGCGGAGGGAGAAAGCGACATATGCTCCTAGAATACCTCACTTGTGCCCCCTCGGAAACACATATATATGTGGACGGTTTCTGTTTTTAAAAAGGACGGCCCATTCATGTGAATGAGACCGTCTAGCTGTGGGAGGGGTTTGATTCCCTCTCTCATTTTTTTATCTTCGTTGGGTCGGAGTTGCGACCGGTAGTTCCGCTTTGGCGCGGCTTCCAGGGAAACTGGCTCCATTGCGGATCCACTGTATCTCTAAAATTTCCCGATCTTTTCGCGTTGCGCAGCTGTTTTATGCGCTTAGGTGACTTTTTGGGTCGTGCCACTACTATTTCTCCTTTGCTTCTGCGTGCAATAGCTCACACACAGTAATTATGAAATAAGAAAAGGTATCTGTACATCTACCCATACTTTGGAACTCCTGCACTGGTATCGGTAATACGTATGTCGGAAAAACTCTCGTGCTGGAGCGCATCCACCGCTCCCTGCTTTACGAGCTCGAGTAGTGCCAGGAACGACACAATCACCTCTACGCGCTCAGTAGTGGTGCCTGAAAATTCTCGGAATGAGAGCGTCATGGTTTTTTGCACGCGAAGCAAGAGAGAGTCCATGATTTCCTCTATGGACACGAGCGAGCGTACACGAGCCTCCGGAAGCTTCGCTTCTACTTTCTCTAGAGCCGCAAGCGCGTCTGCAAGTGAACGCGAAAGATTCTCAAGCGTAAGGTCCCTCGAAGGAGAGAAAAAAGGTTCCGGTGCGCGTTCTCCACTTGCAATCATCACATTGCGACCAAACAATCGGGAAAGCTCCTTGGCAGCCTCGCGCACCCTCTCGTATTCGGTAAGTCGCTTTTTTAGATCGTCTACATCTTCTTCCTCTTCTCCAGAAAGCTCGAGCTCAGGTATGAGCGATTTTGATTTTATGAGGAGAAGCGTGGCGGCAATGCCGATAAACTGCGCAGCCTCTTCCATAGGAAACTCTCCCTGACCACGCACAAACTGAATGTAGTCATCAGTTACTTGCGCGAGCGAGAGCTCGTTCACTGATAGCTTTCGCTTCTCGATAAGATCGAGAATAAGTTCAAACGGACCTTCGTACGCGGTAGTGCGAATATGGAGTCCGTGTGTGCGTGTAGGAGTAGTTACTTCTTCGGTGTCCATGACTGTATAAAACTATACAGCAAACGAACGGGTTCCCCTGCCGCACCTTTGGACAGCTCGTCTCCAGGAGCTGCGGTCATACGAGGAGCAATGTCTAAGTGCGCCCATGGACAGTTGAGTTCTTTAGCAAACTGCCAGAGGAACATGCCGCCATTGGTAGAGCTTGCGTATCTCCCCGCTCCTCCGGACACACAATTAGCGACGTCCGCAAAGGTGCTCTTCACGGAGTCTTCGTACACGTCCCACATAGGAAGACGCCACAGGTAGTCCCCACTTGTTTCAGAAAGTTCGAGTAGTTGGGCTGCAAGCTCGTCGTCACGCGTGAGCAGTCCGCTTGCATAGAGACCAAGCGCTGAGAGTGCTCCACCCGTGAGGGTTGCTACATCTATTACGACCGCAGGAGTAAAACGCTTTGCATAGGTAATAGCGTCGGCAAGTACAAGTCGACCCTCTGCGTCGGTATTAATCACCTCGATAGTTTTTCCTGAAAGAGAACGAATGATGTCGTGAGGACGTAGCGCGTTTCCGCCGGGCATGTTTTCTGCAGCCGGAATAAGGCCGATAACGTGCTTGCGAGTTTTGAGCCTCGCCGCAAGAGCGACTGCGTGAATAACGCTCGCGGCTCCCGACATATCCATGTGCATTTCATGGCCGTCTCCCGCCTTCAGATTAATTCCTCCCGAGTCGAAGGTAATACCTTTCCCAGCAAGAACAATAGGCTTTCCTGCAGCCCCCTTGTATTCCATGACCGTGAACGTGGGCGGGGTTCCCGATCCCTTTCCCACAGCCAAAATAGCCCCCATACCGAGCTTTTTCATCTCGGTAGCAGACAATGTGCGCACGGTCACCGGGAGGCCGGCTACGGCCATTTTGGCGGCTTTGGCGAGCCCTTGGGGCGTCATATCGCCCCCGGGAGTGTTGGCGAGGGTGCGGCAAGCATTTACCTCTTCCCCGATGGCGATTCCTTTCTTTACTCCTGCCTGCATCTCTTTTGAGCTGTTGGCAATAAGTACTTCGGAGACCTCTCTAAATCCGTCCTTCGGTTTGGCTTTGTATACAGTGAACTCGTAGTTCGCCATGAGCATGTTTTGCGCAATGAGTGAACCGAGTTCTTCGTCGGTCACCGCACTCATGTGGTCAAAGCGAAAATCCATTGCATCGAGGGCAATCTTTTTTATTTTTTCACGCTTAGCAGTTTGGATTATTGAACGCACGAACGGAATGAAGGTGCGCTGGGTTACGTCGCTCTTCTTTCCGACACCTACCTCAAGAAATTCCTTTGTGTCTTCACGCACAACACGCTTAGTTCCTTTTGGTTTCTCGGTGATGCGTACTTGTACAATCTCCTTCGCAAGCTTATCGAGAGAAGCTACAGAACTGATATTCATATTTGTTATTCGCTTGAAGCTTCTTCCGATAAACGAGTGTCAATGCGATTGATATCACGAGGAAACAGAGTGGCCTCTTTTACGTTTGAGAGACCGAGGAACTTCGCGGTAAGACGCTCAAGTCCCATCCCCCATCCACCATGAGGTGGCATGCCGTATTTGAAGGCCTGAAGGTAATACGAAAACTGCTCAGGGTCGAGTCCCTTCATACGAATACCGTCTATCAAGTTCTGATAGTTGTGGCGGCGCTGTCCTCCCGTAGTAATTTCAACCCCACGGAACAAGAGGTCAAAACCATTCGTGAAGCCAGGATCATTCTGGTCTTCCATGGTGTACATTGGACGCTTCGATACTGGATAGTGTGTTACAAACACAAAGTCCGAGTTCTTCTCACGCTTGCTCCATTCGCACAGCCAGCGTTCGTCTTCTGGTTCAAGGTCTGGTTCCTCGCGATTGTCGCGCCCTGTTTCAGCAAAGATGAGTGCCTGCGCCTCACGAAGCTTCATGCTTGGAATTTCTTCAGGAACATTTGGGACCTCTGCTCCAAGAAGGGTGAACTCTTTTTCACAATGAGTGCGAAGCTCCTGTGCAATATAGCGAAGAAGCTCAGTTTCCACTTTCATTACGTCCCGATGGTCTTTGATGAATCCCATCTCTGCATCCATGGAGGTGTACTCGTTCAGGTGACGACTCGTTGAATGCTTTTCAGCACGAAACACAATGCCAATAGCAAACACACGCTCGAGTGCGCCCACCATAATTTGCTTGTAGAGCTGAGGACTTGTAGCAAGGTGAGCGGTTTTTCCGTAGAAGTACGGCACTTCAAAGACTTCTCCACTTCCCTCCGCGTCGTCTCCAATAAGTTTTGGAGCCTGGAACTCAGTAAAGTTCTGACTATTAAGGTAATCGCGGTAGGCTTTCGTGATACGAGACTGGACAGTAAAAATTGCGCGTGAGCGATCGCTGCGAAGTGTGAATGGGAGGTAATCAAGATACGTATCAAGGTTGAGCTCCGCACCAAGTTCAAAAGGGAGTTCTTCGGTAGCGGCAAGTGTCTCTATCCCCTTAATCTCAAGCTCAATATTGCCGTTCACTTTGTCGGCTTGCACATTCTTCTCGGGGCGCGCGTTAACGATGCCAGTAACAGTTACCACATATTCATTGCGAACTTCCTTTGCGGAAGTCATGAGCGCTTCGTCTCCTGGAAGCACGACACCCTGAACAGTTCCGGAGCGGTCACGGAAATCAAAGAAGACGAGCTTGCCCTGATCTCTTCGTACGTCGACGAAGCCACTGATAGCAACAGTCTCTCCTACGTGTGCCCCAAGCTCTCCTATTAGTGTGCGTTCCATATAGTCATAAAATAGCACGCCCCGCTGAATATCTCATCAGCGGGGCGCTCCCTGGCGTTTTCGAACTTGATCGAGAGCAATCACAACCTCAACCGGAATTCTTTCGTACCAGAAGACGAGGGTGTGGTTGCCAGGAAAGTAGTATCCACACGTCTCGATTCGGATGTTGTGGTCCTGCTCGGAAATCCAAGTGTCGAGTAGTTCTAAGAGGTCTGGGCCTTCAAACTTTATCTCGAGTGCCATGGGTATCTCCAGGCGGTGAATGAGTCTGGATGGACTATAGACCAATTCTATTGGTTTGCAATGGAAAAGAGTTCGGCCCGGAATTTCTTCCGGGCCGGCTTTGTCACGCGGCTTGCCGCCTGAATTGCTGCTGGATCCATTCGAGATACAGGTCACCCAAATTCCGACTGAAGTAGTCGAGAAGGGTGAATCGAACGAGCCCCTGGAAAGTCTTGTCCTCAAGTTCCCCAAGGACTTTTTGCACAATCCGGTACAAACCGTCATTGTCGAAGTCGTGAGTCAGGCGCAGTGGCTTCTCGCTCAAGTCCGCAAGTAGGCAGATATTGAGCTTCTGCTGCTGAATCAGGGTTGGACGTCCATCGGACTGTCCGAGGTGATTGTGGCAGTGTTGGCGGAGTGCGCCCAGGATGTTTTGTACTGCACTTGCGCAGTCATCCTCTTGTTGTTGATTTGCGAAATACGGTGTACGCCGAGAGGTATCCATTACTGTTTCCTCCACAAAGCTATTGTTGCTCAAGGCAACCTCGATAGATAATACAACTAAAATTCAAAAATACAAGCTCGTCGGCACGATCTAACGTACCCCAATAGCTTTCCGCACCTCCTTCATTTTGTGCTCAGCCTTCTTCTGAGCCGCTTTACCTCCCTTCTCCAAAATCTTAGTGACCTTCTCGGGGTTTTTTGAAAACGCTTGGTACCTGGTACGCATTGGCGCGATAAACGCATCGAGGTCTTCTATGAGCGCATCCTTGAGCGCCTTGTAGCGGCCGCGGTGCTCTTCATAGAGAGGTGCTAGTTGCTCGGGTGTTTTTACGAGTTTATGGATTGCGTACACATTTGTTGGTACGTCTCCATCTGAATCGGTCACGATACTCATGACGCACTTCTCAATTTCTGCGCGACTTGCGAATAGTGGAATGGTGTTCCCGTAACTCTTACTCATCTTCTGGCCATCAATACCTGGAACTACCGCAACATCCGGCATGATGAGTGGCTCGGGAAGACGGAACGTGTCTGCATACACACGATTAAACTTCTCCGCGGTATCGCGCGCGTATTCTATGTGCTGTTTTTGGTCTTGCCCTACCGGCACCATGCTTGCGTCGTACAGAAGAATATCTGCCGCCATGAGCATTGGATAGTTGAATGTGCCCACACTTATCTCTTTGCTCTTAGCTTCTGCGTCTTTGTACGCATGCGCACGCATGAGGTACGGCATGGTAGTGAGAGTGTCGAAAATCCAGGTGAGCTCGGTGTGGGCAGGTACGTCTGACTGTTTAAACAGCACTGCTCTCTTTGGGTCGATACCAATAGCTAGAAATGTGAGTGCGAGCTCGTGGGTGAGCTTTCGCATGAGGGCACCGTCTTGGACGCTGTTGAGCGCATGATAGTCCGCGAGCATGAAGTAGCACTCGTGAGTCGCCTTGTTCTGCATATCCACAAACTGCTTGAGTGCGCCAAAGTAGTTACCGATATGGGGGGTTCCAGTGGGCTTGATACCCGAGAGAATAATAGGCTTCTTGTTCATGAAAATACGATAGCATACGGAGGCCCTGTATATATAAAACGCCGCCTCGCATACTGCGGGGCGGCGCGTAATACCTGGCTTGGCTCAGGCGGCCAAGGACTCGGGCTCGGGGTTACGAATGACCCCTTTGTCCGTGATAAGTCTGATGGCGGTAAGGTGCACGGTGCGCACCTTACCCTCGAAGAACACTTCAGAAGAGTAGCCCACACCTTCACCTAAAAATTGCTGCGCCACTTCGTCGGCGTAGAGCATATGTTTGGGAACTGCGTCACACTCGTGTTCATAGAGTCCCACGATATGCCGCTGTACCCGGTTCTCAACACCCCTTCTCTTCTCTCCAAGAGTCCAGTAGAGAAAAGTCGCGACAGTGTCGATGACAAGCTTGTCGCGGTTGGTTGGTGCCGGAATTTTGAGTGCTTGGCGTCGAATCAGTTTCAGACGCTCAATCTGTCCACGATACATTTCGTGTTGACGTGTCACGTCGTCTTGAAGAGCGGAACCATTTACGGAACCACACCCCCGCGCATTTCTATCGCGCGTCTCAAGCTGGCTTTCGGCCAGCTTTTTTTGCCATTCGGCGATCTGTGCATCTAGGTTCTTGAGTCCCCGAACAGTTAGGACCTTATCAATTGTCTCGTCGCGTAACATCTAATCCTCCCCCAGGAGAAAGTGTTTTGTTGTTGTTTTAGACCTGAGACTAACAGTATGTAAGACCAGGTCTGGGTTGAAGCATACTCTCGTTATCGGCGAGAACAATGTACAAGAGTGCATAACACATATCGACACATTTGCTTGGTATGTAAAAGAGTGAACGCCGCAAACCTTTCTAGGTCTACGGCGCTCGGTATTTCTGACATGAGTCAGTGTGCGTTTGCGGCCGGAGGCCACAAACGCGAAGGTACTTTGGTGCTGCCTATGCGGCTCGCTCGAGCGAGCCGTTGATGCTCAGTCGAGAAGTCTGCGTGGCAGGTTCGTGGTCGGGCGTGCCGGCCAGAACCTCGCTGGCTTTGTCCAGAGCTGAAATCGAGACAATCTCGACTTCGTACTCTTGCCCGAGAGGAATGCGCACCAGGCAGACCTCACCGACTTCTCGACCCTTCACCGCCGAACCCAGGGGCGAGTTCACGCTGTAGGTTCGGAGTTTGGCGTCTGAATCGGTTTCGCCGATGCCGCCGAGCAGGAAGACCTCGGTCTCTCCTCGCCGTTCGACGACTTCCTTGTCCAGATACTTCACCTTGATGATGCGGTTTGTGCAGGCGCGATCGAAGGAGGTACTGGGAGGAGCGGGCCGAAGGCGACCCAGAAGAACACGTGCGTTGTCCCACGTATCCTTGAGCATGCCCTTCTCCGTCTTGAGAGTGCCTTGGTCAGCACTCTCCGTTTCATTCACGACGATTTTACCGTCGTTGTTATCGTGCATTTCCGCGACGAGGGCGCGGTACTTGCTCGCAAGATCTTCGACGCTGCGGGTTTGACGTGCGATGCCGACCGAAGTCCAGATGATTGCTCCGTGCTCCGGAATTTCACTATGTGACAATGGTAGCCCCTATTACAAATGTGAATGCGGCTCGAGGCCGCATGTGTATAATATGACATTTTACTAAAAAATCAAGGCCCTCCGCGATAGTTTGCGGAGGGCCAGGTTTGTAAGGGGTGACAGGTGATCCTAGATTGAGCGAATGCGGGTACCTAGACCAATTCTCTTGGCGGTGGCAGAGCGAGTGCGAGCGTACGCAGGGCACACCATCGGATACTCTTGCGGAAGTTTCCACTTCTGGCGATATTCGTCAGGACTCAGACCATATCGCGTTCGCAAATAGCGCTTCAGCATGACGAGTTTCTTGCCGTCTTCCAGGCAGACGATATGGTCGTCTTTGATGGACCTAGAAATTGGCACCGCGGGTCTCTCCCGCGAGGGTTCCAGCACCGGAACTGGAGGGGTAAGGCACCCCTCAAGAGCCTGCGCGACTTCCTTTACGACAAAGTGCAACGCCTGCGGATGCACGCGGTTGCGACGTGCGTAGGAATCAACCACGTCACGTGTCAGTTCAAGTACGTTTCTAGGCAAGGACTGTCTCCTGATTTACAAAGGAACTAGTTTGTTATTAAAGCATAAAAAAGTATTCCTGTACACCTCCCTTACTTGGAATGTAAACACAAAGAGACCTCAGTGAGGTCTCTTTGTGTTTGGTGCGCCGGGAAGGATTCGAACCTTCGAAGACCGAAGTCGACAGGTTTACAGCCTGTTGTAATTGACCACTCTACCACCGACGCGTAGCCGTCAGTATAGCAAGCCAATCTTATATTTTCCAGCCTCTCTAGGTAAGGGAAAGAAGAGCTGTTTGCTTGCCACGACGAAGTATCGTAAGTCCTCCTGTGAAATGCTCGGGCTTTAGAGTGTCCTCAATAGACTCAACCGTCTCACCATTTATAGATACTGCCTTTGATTCTATAAGTCGCTTCGCGTCTGACTTCGACTTTGAAAGTTCGCTTGCAAGAAGAGTGTCTACAATTGAGGAATCCAGTTTCACCTGTGCGCTAGGCACCTCGCTCTTAATCATAGCCAAGTCTGCTGCAGACAAATCAGAAAGTGGCGCAGATCCATATACCGCCTCAGAAGCGGTTACTGCTCGAGTAGCGGATTCTGTGCCGTGCACTATTTCAGTCACCAAGCGGGCGAGCATTTTCTGGGCTTCTCGACGTCCTGGATTACGCTCGTGGAGCTCCATCATGGTGTCTATTTCAAACACCGACATGAACGTGTAGAACTTCAGGTACTTCCCTACCATGTCGTCGGGCTGGTTGAGCCAGAACTGGTAGAACTGGAACGGCGACGTCTTCCCGGCATCAAGCCATACTGCGTTTCCTTCAGACTTTCCAAACTTCTTTCCGTTTGAGTCAGTCACGAGTGGGCAGGTAATAGCAAAAACCTCCTTCCCTTCCTTGCGGCGATTAAGCTCTACACCCGAGAGAATATTGGTCCACTGGTCGGTCCCTCCAATTTGTAAATCGACTCCGTATTTTTTGTTAAGTACGAGATAGTCGTATCCCTGAAGGAGTGAGTACGCAAACTCGGTGTACGAGATACTGTCGTTTGGGTCTTCAATACGTCGGCGAATAATATCGCGCTTGATAAGTTCATTTATGGTGAAATGCTTTCCAATGTCACGCAGAAAATCAACTAGGTTTACCTTGAGGAGCCAGTCAGCGTTATCTACCACAGTCACCTTGGTTCCCATGATGCGCTGCATCTGAGCCTTCAGTAGTTTCTTGTTTTTCGCGACTACTTTCTTATCCGATAGCACGCGCTCTCCGGATTCGCGCGGGTCTCCAATCATGCCGGTACCACCTCCGACCAGGAGGATTATGCGGTGGCCAGCAAGAGACAGGCGCTTGAGCAGGAGCACCAAGGCCAAGTTCCCCGCCTGCATGGAGTCAGCAGAAGGATCCACCCCCAGATACACTGTGCGCTTTTGGGAGAGGATTTTTTCGAGGTCGGCAGAGGTGTGCTCCACCAGCCCGCGTGCCTGTAGTTCTTCAGCAAGATTCATGAAGAACAGTATACCTGATTACGCAGGAAGCTCGACAATGAAGTGGGAGCCCTTTCCTTCCCCTTCGGATTCGGCGCGTACCGTACCCTTATGGGCTTCGATGATGTTCTTCACGATGTAGAGACCGAAGCCAGTGGATTCCACGTTAATCTTTTGTGAGTTCTTACCGTGACCTCCCTCAGTAAATAGGTTCTTCATATCGTCTGCATCAATTCCCACACCAGTATCCTTAATCTCGAACAGAATCTTGCCATTTTTTTTCGCAAGAGTTACATCCACGGTTCCAGACGGTGTGTACTTAACGGAGTTGTCGATGAGATTCTTGAATGCGTTTACAAGCTGACCTTTGTCTCCAGTAAATGTAATTGATTCGAGCGTGCTGGTAAGATTCAATCCTTTTCCTTCAGCCAGAACCTTGAGATCTTTCAGAACATCCTCAATAAGTACCTTCAAATCAAACGGTTGCATGGTGTATTCCACCTTCCCACTCTTAATATTGGCAGCGTTTAGAATCTCTTGAATAGTCTGAGCTCCCTTTGTATCCGAACGGAATCCTTCCTCAATGAGTGGCTTCATGGTTTCTGGCACTACCCCATATGAGCCTTCCCGCAACTCAGCAAAAATGTTGCGTGACTTCGCCACGAACCCTTTAATTTGGTGTGTAATAAAGTGAATAAGAATCACCTGCTGTTTGTTCGTAGATTCCAGCTCATGTGCGAGCTGCTCAATTTCTTTACGCTGCTCTACTTCAAGCTTAAAACTGCGCAAAAGTATATATCCAAGAATAGCAAGAAATGCTAGGGTGATTCCCACAATCCAGCGGACTAGTGAAATATCCTGGATGAACAAAATACTTCCAACAGCGATCCATAGTCCAAGCACAAGTACTTGAGCAGCCATAATTTGGCTTTGTCCTACAAATCGTAATCGTATTACAAAATACGAAAGCATGCCTACAGATACAGGGATTACAAACAACCCATACTGACCAATTGTCCAGTCTTCAGAGAAACTGCCAATAATATTTCCTGATGCAAAACCAAGGAGAAGTATCAAAATGCTTACCACAACAGCAATCGATTGAGTACGGGTGGTAAGTCCCTTTGATTTAATCCAAGACCTTGCTCCAATAACAAGGATGGCGAAAACATACCCAACTTCTATGAGGTAATTATAGAAAGCCAGGGGACCCTCAACTACCTCTCGGTCACAATTGGTTAAATTAAAACCAAGTACATTCCAAGTCGACCACCCGGCCAGAATCACAGGTAGAAGGGGTAAGACAATCCAGAGTTTATTTTTTGCGGAAACATCCTTACCGGAAATAAATACAAGGGTGAAGTAAAGGAATCCAGCGTAAATAATAGGCTCAATGATGTTAACTATAGCCCAGGCCATAGTTACGACGCGAGTACTGTCAGATGCCCACAGAACCAAATCAAGTAGAAGCCAAATACTCAAAGTTGTAGTTATAAAAAGAAGCGTCTTATTTAACAAAGACTTTCTATTTGCTATAAAAATATAGATACCTAGAATCAAACACACTACAACTGGAGTGAGATGTGAATAGTAAATGAGTGGAGAAAATACATTTTGCGAGACAAACACATAGTGTGATATATCCCATTCACAAGCCGCAATAAGTTCAGGAATCATAGATACTGTGCAAAAAAGCCAAACTCTACAGATTTACTCTCTTCTATTTGTTCGTCAGTAGTAAAAATAGTGACATGGTTCTGAAAATAAACTGAATATACGATATACGCGCATACTCCCAGGAACAAAAGCGCCACTATAGTAAAGGGGTCAAGTGAAATTCTCCTCATTACTTACAGAGTACCTCACGCTCGTACACTTTTTTGAAGTGGGAGGGGATAAATGGGCTATACGATTCAAATACTTCCTTTGGTAGTGTTTGAATCGGTCCTACAAATCTACGCACATTTGGTCCTTCATCCTCCAAATTCTCAAAACAATAATCAGGATCCTCTTCGGTGGTGGAATAGTCAATCGTAATTTCTTCTCCAGGCGTAAGGTCTCGTAGCGCGTACAGTCTTAATTTTCTTAATCCCTTTAGTCCAGTATTTGGGTTACAGGAATGATTCAGATACTGGAATTCATCAATTGGATCTATCCAGGTGTCTTTTCCTATACCAATCCAGTCGTTGTAACGGTTTGATTGGCCGTAAACAGTGCTTTTATAGATCACACGTGAACCTTGTAATTCCGCAATAAACTCGCCCTTCTTAATAGGTTGCTTTATAAAAACGCCGTAGCCATGAATACTACTTCTTTGTACTGTAAGTTGAGCTTTTTTCATGCAGTGAACAATAAAATATCAGAAGACATACACTATAATTACACGATAATTGCTGTAAGTGAAATAAAAAGAAAGCGCCCCCAGTCCATAACAGGACCAGGAGCGCCGTACACTTTACCGAAAGAAACGCCGCGAGGCGCAAAGACTCATGGTTGCATGCAGAATGCAGTTCATTACCGGGTAGATCATGAACATGCTTGCATACCCATACTGGGAAGCCGTGACGAATCCAAGACACAGGTATGCGCACGTCCAGATAAACCACGGAAGCGGATGCTCGGTCCGAGGATCTTTCAGAGTCCCTCGAATCAAGGGTATGAACGAGACCATTGTGCTCGAGTTCGATAGAACAAGAAACAGCAAGACCAATTCATTCCGCTGCGCGTCTGAAATATACGCCTTCTGACTCGCAACCCACACCGCGATGTAGGCAATTGTCAGAGAGACATCTATCATGAAGGCAGCAACATCCATCCAGTTATCTGGCCACTTCAGCTTGCCTTGCGACCAGCAAATGTAAGCCACTCGGAGACTGAGAACTGCACAGGTGACAGGCAGGATGAGAATGGTCCAGTCGGCGTTATGATCCCATTCGAGAACGGCCAGTGTTGCTGTGCCGTATGCGAACATCAACCATGTAGTCGGATTGGGTTCAATCTCAGCGCGGACTTTTTCTTGTGATTGTCCGGGCTTGGCCACCTCTTTACGAAGTGACTTTTGGATGTAGACAAGATACCCCAGGGCCTGGAACAGGCCCGAGAATAGCGCTACGGTGAATAGCGTGGACATCTCGAACCTCCTTTCGGTTCAAAAGACCTAGGCAATCCTGAGCGGGTGCTCATTTACCTTTACATACATTATATCACACCACCTCTAAAAATGCAAGGGGGTGGGGATTGTGGTGACAGGGGCCGAAAGCCGGTCAAGATGTGTTTTAATTACTTCGGATTGCGGCATGTGCCGTATTTTCGCCCTTTGTCTACTTAAAAAGAAAGGATACGACAATGCGCAAGCGCATGTTGTCTGCATCACTCGCTGCCCTACTGACCACTTCGGTGTTCAGTTGCGGTGGCGAGGCCTACGCCCGGGATCGCACCCCGAAACCACAGCTCGAAATCCCCCACTGCGTTCGTCCCCTCGGGACGGTCGCTATTGTGGAGCCAAAAATCGAGCCAGGTGTTCAACCCTGGTGGACGGCCAACGGACTTGGAAGTCCTGAGGTCGTCCTTAAGGCCTATGTTTCCGAATCCAACTGCTTCAAGCTCGTCAATCGTGGACGTGGTATGGAGACAGCGGAGCGTGAACGTGCACTCGCAGCTGCGGGTGTGCTCAGGCCCCGGTCGAACATTGGTCGTGGCCAGGTCACCGCAGCGGACTATGTGCTGGTGCCGGACATGTTGTCTGGCAACAGTAACGCCAGTGGCAGTGCGATTACTGGTATTCTCGGTGCCTTCGTCGGTGGACAAGCTGGCGCGGTTCTTGGTGGTCTTAAGCTCACTGGACGCACTGCGGACGTGATGATCACCATCATGAACGTGAGAACTGCCGAGGACGACATCGTCGTTCGAGGCAGGGCCAAGAAGACTGACCTCGGCTGGGGTGTTGGTGGAGGAACTATCGGCTCCACAGGCATGGGCGCGCTCGCTGGTGGTGGCTACACCAACACGGAGCTCGGCCAGGTCATCATGACCGCCTACCTCGACGCCTATATTAAGGCGGTCGCTCAGTTGGGTGGCGTGACCCAGGGTAATCCTGCAATGGAGGCTCCGAAGCAAGCCTTCGCTGTTCTCAAGCAGGTGAATATGCGTGAAGGTCCTTCCATCAAAGAGCGAGTCATTCGCTCCGTTTCGCCAGGTACCATGCTCTACCCCACGGGCCAAGAAGCTCAGGGGTGGGCGGAAGTCGAAGACGAAATGGAGGTTCGTGGCTGGGTCTCCAAGCAGTTTGTTGAACTGGCCAAATAAACCGTATCGGTACCAGTACCAGGAGAGTAATACTGTATGAGTTGTGAGAAAACTAATCGCCCGCCGCATTCTGCGCCGGGCGATTTTTCTATACTATTTCTCCACCTCCTCGTCGGCGAGGAAGGAGCCGGCCTGGATACTCCAGAGCTTGTGGTAAAGGCCACCTTCCTTGAGAAGGTCGTCATGGGTGCCTTCTGCGGCAATGCGTCCGCCTTCAATGACGATGATGCGGTCCATTTTCATAATGGTGGAAAGCCTATGCGCTATAACAATCACGGTCTTACCTTCCATAAGTACCTTGAGTGCGTCTTGGATAAGGGACTCGCTCTCAGAATCGAGCGCTGAAGTAGCTTCGTCTAGAATGAGAATAGGAGCGTTCTTGAGAATTGCGCGAGCAATGGCGACGCGCTGACGCTCCCCTCCTGAAAGTTTTACGCCACGCTCACCCACGTAGGTATCGTATCCGTACGGGAAACCAGAAATAAATTCGTGACAGTGAGCTTTTTTGGCAGCATCAATAATTTCTTCATCGGTAGCATCAAGCTTTCCGTAGCGAATGTTCTCCTTAAGGGAGCGGTGGAAGAGAATTGGTTCTTGAGGAACGTAGGAGATATTGCTACGCAAACTCTCTTGCGTAATTTCTCGAATTTCCTGTCCATCTATAAGTACCTTGCCTCCGGTTACGTCGTAGAGACGCAAGAGGATTTTGGTGATGGTTGATTTCCCCGCTCCGGACGTTCCTACGAGCGCGAGCTTCTCTCCCGCACCAATAGATAGAGAGAAATCTTTGAGCACCGAATTAGAAGAATCAAATGCAAACTCTACGTCTTTTAGCTCTATTCCCCCCTGGAGCACACAAAGCTCTTTGGCTCCCGGAACGTCGCTAATACCGTGCTTCTCCTCGAGAATTGCCACCATTTCAGAAGCGTCTGCTCCAGCACTGTAGAAACGGCGAAGGTCGCGATTAATACTCACGACACGGTCAAAGGTGGTGAGCAGGTATGCTTGAATAAGTACGAAGTCTCCAATGGTGAGTATTCCCTGTTGCCATAGTCCAATAGCGATATAGAGCATGACAATCTCTGCCGCGGTCATAAAGAGTCCGAGAATACCCCAGATGTACTCGTCTGCAGTCCATGACTTAATAGTTGCCTTTCTCCAGCGGTCGACCGCTGCAGTAAAAAGCGAATGCTCGTGAGGCGCTCTCGCAAAGAGCGTGACGGTGGTCTGGTTACCTATGGCGTCTGCGAGTGCGCCTGAAACTTTGCTGTCTTCCTCGCTACGAATAATACGTAGCGGCTGGCGCCAATTGGTGAGCCATATTTGAAGTGCCGTAAGACACACAGCCCATACGCCCAAAATAATGCCCAGAATGGGACTCCGGGTGTAGAGCACCACCACCGCTCCCGTGACGAAAAGGAATGTTGGAAAAAACTGCAACATGATGGTGTCGAGCAGGGTTTCAAATGCGTCTGCAAACTTCTTTACCTTGCGCGTGAGCGTGCCGGTAAACTGTGAGCTGAAGAAATGCTGCGAGTGACCCATCAGGTATTCAAACGAAGACACGGTGAGGTCGGCCATCGTGCGAGACTCGAGCACTACAATAGTAGCGGTGGTAATGCGGCGGCTCGTCCACCCTGCAAGGTATACGAGTGCGAGAGTCGCAAGTAAACCCATGAGCATGTTGACCACCTCGGGAGTCGGATTGTTGGCAGATATCGCATTGAAAAGCTGACGCAAATAGAGCGGCGCGGTGAGCTCAGCCACCTGGAGGGCAATGGCACCAAGTACGAGAATAGCGAAAAGCCATGGACGCTTTGCAAGCGCCTTTAGGTATACTCGCGCAACAGATTTACTGCTTGCGCGTGGCTTTTCGGGGTTCTGTGGTGGCATGAAGAAATCATTATACCACACTCGCTTGACGAGTGCACTTTTGGTTGTGATGTAATGTTTGTGCTACCTGAACATTTTTACGGCGCACAGATGCAAGGCGCGGACGAGAAACGTACCGAGCCGTATAAATTATACGGTGAGGGAGTCTCGCAGTAAGTAACGCAGCAGATGGGTGCTGTAAGAAAGTTCAGCGGGCGAAGGCAAAGAAGCCGACGAGTGGAGCCATAAGCCAATAGAAAAGATATTGGTCTGGAACCACGTACATAGCGATAGGGGGAGTTGCTGGGAGAATGGTAGCTAGGCTCAAGAAATGATAGCCAATGGCTAGGAGCGCCCCTGCCGAGAGTGCAGACAATAGGAAAAGAGGAAGTGGTTGAATATGTGCGAGTCCAAGCGTGTTAACGCGGCGCAACACGAGAAATGGAATAATACTCAGGCCAAGGTAGATAAGCAGACCAGCTATCGCTTTGGTCATACCTTCTCCGGTCATCATTTGTGATTTCCAAGGGAAAATCATAAAGAGCCCAAATCCTACATAGAACGAAAGCACGAGAGAAATAAATGCGGGACGTCCTGCGCGCATCGCAAACGCAAACAGAACAATAGTGAGTACTATGAGCGCGATGAAGTTCATCACGATCGGAAGAATACCAGAGGTTCCTGATTGTGCGAGTGCAGTGACTTGATCCATGTACTTAGTTTACCAGAGAGTCACTCCATTTTATCTACAATATTACAGGCCTTCACTCTTGAGTTCTTCAATAAGCTTTTTAGTTTTGCCTGAAAGCTTCTTCGGCATAGTGATAGTAAGGCGGATGAGTAGGTCTCCTGCTGCTTGGCCTTCCATGTGCACACCCTTACTACGCAAGCGGAGTGTCTCCTCGGGTGCTGTCATTGGCGGAATCTTTACCTCGAGGTTCTTGTCGTCGATGGTTTTGATGGTCACGGTAGTGCCCACAAGCGCATCGGTGAGCTTCATAGGCATGTGCATCACAAGATTGAGCCCGTCCTTACGGAAAACAGGGTGAGGCTTCACATGAACTTTTATATAGAGATCTCCAGACGTGCCGCCCTTAACAGCTTCACCATTTCCGGGCATGCGCAGCATCTCTCCCCCATCAATTCCAGCGGGCACGGGGATGGTAAGCTCCTGCTCTTTCTTCATCACGCCGTGACCCGAACAGGTAGTACACTTTTCCTTTGGAATTTTTCCTGTGCCATCGCACGCGGTACATTCACGGACGCTTGAAAAAGCACCGAGGGGAGAATTGCGAGTTTCGTGTACGCGACCCTGACCATTACAGGTGGTACAGGTTTTCATTTCGGTGTTCGGCTTTGCGCCACTGCCGTGACAGGTATCACACTTACTTACTTTGGTGACAAGCACCTTGCGCGTTGTACCCTCAACAGACTCTTTGAAAGAGATCTCAATATCCATGGAGATATCGCGCCCGCGCTTGATACGGCTCCGGCTCTGCCCTCCCCCAAACAGATCCCCAAACAGATCCGAGAAATCAAACTCAACACCACCAGCTCCGCCGAACTGCGAGGGATCAAATCCAAACCCGCCCGCGCCCGCGCCTGTTCCTTGCCCTCCTCCGAAGGATTGTCCGTAAGAGTCGTACTCGCGGCGCTTGTTGTCGTCCGAAAGAATACTGTAGGCTTCGGTGATTTCCTTGAATTTTTTCTCGTCGCCACCCTTATCTGGATGATGCTTTTGCGCGAGCTTACGGAACGCTTTTTTGACGTCTTCCTTTGAGGCCTTCTTGTCCACGCCGAGAGTTTCGTAATAGTTTTTAGCCATAGATAGAGACACTATACACCAGGGAGTTTTTGGTATCAAAACGACCACCGCTCCTGTACAGGTGCGGTGGCCGGGGGTGAGGTAGTCTAACGAAGGGTAAAGAACGAGGCATTGAAAACTCCCGTGCCTCTCATGTTATTGAGTAGTATGTTTCCATCCAAATCCTTGAGGACAAGTAGATAGGGACTGGGAACATGTTCCTGAAATTCAGGGGAAAGTTTCTGGACTTCGACGACCGTGAACGGCCCTTCTCCATATTGCCTACTGAGACGGCCAAGCAGTTTTGCGTCTATCTGGCTCGTATCTTTGTTCCAGACTACCTCTTGGTCTTTCATGAATGTAGTCATGATTCTCCCTTTCTTTCTCCCTTATATACCTACACCTCTGTAAACGCAAAGACTGCCTCACTCTAGGAGGCAGTCTTTGCGTTAACCGTTGTAGAAAAGCTTAAACTTTTGGTTCTTCCGGCTTTTCTGTAAACTCTGCATCAGTAGCAGCTTCAGGTGCCTGCTCTCCTTCTGCAGAAGCGGATTCTGTTTGCTGATCCTTCATCATGGCTTCGCCAATCTTTGAAAGCGCGCCATTGAGTGCCTCTGAAGCAGAGGTAATCGCAGCTAAGTCTTCGCCTTCGCGAGCGACACGGAGAAGTCCGATTTTGTCGTTCACATCTGCAACTACTTCTTCGCCTGCCTTCTCACCATTATCCTTCACAGCCTTCTCCGCAGTGTAGATAAGCTGCTCCGCAATGTTCTTTGCTTCGATGAGTTCCTTCTTCTTAGCGTCTTCCGAAGCGTGCGCGTCGGCGTCTGCCTTCATCTTCTCGATATCATCCTTTGAAAGTCCTGTTGAACCCTCAATTCGGATAGACTGCTCCTTGCCGCTTGTCTTCTCTACGGCCTTCACGGTGAGGATGCCGTTTGAGTCCACATCGAAAGAGACTTCAACCTGTGGCATGCCACGAGGAGCCGGAGGAATACCTTCGAGCATAAAGCGTCCGAGTGACTTGTTGTCTGCCGACATTGCGCGCTCTCCCTGAGTGATATGAATATCTACTCCGGTCTGGTTGTCTGACGCGGTTGAGAAAGTCTGACTGCGAGAGGTTGGAATAGCAGTGTTGCGCTCGATAAGCTTGGTAGCTACACCTCCCATAGTCTCGATAGAGAGCGAAAGCGGAATCACGTCTACGAGAAGAATGTCCTTTACGTCTCCCTGAAGAATACCCGCCTGAATAGCAGCACCAATTGCCACTACTTCGTCTGGGTTCACGGTGAGGTTAGGATCCTTTCCAAAAAGCTTCTTTACCTCTTCCTGAATGCGAGGCATGCGAGTCTGTCCACCCACGAGAATGACTTCGTTGATGTCTGACGCCTTGAGTCCTGCAGCTTCGAGCGCTCGCTTGGTGATATCGAGTGCGCGGGTAACGTATTCGTCGGCAAGCGACTCGAGCATAGCGCGCGTGAGCTTCACCAAAAGGTGCTGAGGGTTGCCGTCTGCACCTACGGTGATAAACGGAATGTTTACCTCTGATTCATTTGCGGTAGAAAGCTCATGCTTTGCCTTTTCTGCTCCTTCGTCGAGACGCTGAAGAGCAAGCGGGTCCTTGGTGACATCAATTCCTGACTGCTTCTTAAATTCGTCTGCGAGGTAGCGCACAATCTTCTGGTCGATATCACGACCACCCATGTGTGCGTCGCCGTCGGTGCTCTTAACCTCTACCACATCGTCTCCTACTTCGAGGATAGATACGTCGAAGGTACCGCCTCCGAAGTCGAACACCGCAAGCTTCTCTTCCTTCTTCTTGTTGAAACCATAGGCCAAAGCTGCTGCGGTAGGCTCGTTGATGATGCGCATCACCTTGAGGCCTGCTACTTCTCCTGCGGCCTTAGTAGCTGCACGCTGTGAGTCATCGAAGTACGCAGGAACAGTGATAACCGCTTCAGTAATTTTCTCACCGAGCTTTGCCTCTGCGTCCGCCTTAAGCTTTGAAAGAATCATTGCTGACACTTCCTCTGGGCGGTAATCCTTCTCGCCGAGGTGTACTTCTACTCCACCGGTAGGTCCAGCTTTGATTTCGTAGGGAACAACATCCTTGTCGTTCTGTACGTCCTGGTCACTAAAACTGTGACCCATAAAACGCTTAATGCCGTAGATGGTGTTCTTCGGATTTGTGACCGCCTGACGCTTTGCGGTGGTACCCACAAGACGCTCACCGTTTTTAGCGATAGCGACTACGGACGGCGTGGTGCGCTGTCCTTCTGCGTTTTCCAGAACACGTGGCTCTCCACCCTCCATGATAGCCATGGCGGAGTTTGTGGTGCCGAGGTCGATGCCGAGAATCTTTGCCATAGTGATTAGGAATTAGTTAAAAAGGATAAGAAAATTGATGGAAATATACCCGTTCTGTGCGCCCGCGTTCGCCCCAATACCTATTAGTTTACACCCGCCCATTTTTAGGTTCAAGTGGTTGCTTATCCGGCCTGCCCTACCCGCACTTTTGCGGCACGCACTACCGAGTCCCCTATTTTCCAACCTTGCTCAAGTACCGCAGTGACGGTGTCGTCGAGCAAAATATCGCTGACCGGATCCTGGCCGAGCGCCTCGTGTTGCATAGGATCAAACACTTCTCCTACAGCACCAAAAGGCACAAGTCCAAGGGACGCAACCGCATCGTGAATCTGTTTTGCAATACTTTGAAAAGAGTCCGGAATTTCTCCTGACTGCTCCGCTCGTGTGAGGGAGTCAAGAACCGTGATAAATGCCTTAGCAGCCTTCACGGTTCCTTTTTCTTGTGCGGATTTCTTTTCTTCCTCACCGCGCTTGAGTGCGTTTACGTAGTCGGCCTTAGCACGCTGCCAACCGTCCATAAACTCCTGACGCTCTGCTTTGCAGGCCTCAAGTTCCCTTTTTATTTTTGCTATTTTTGCACCCTCACGAGATTCGGAAGCTTCGAGTTCTTCCTCACTTCGGCCTTGCTCTTCGTGTCCGTCTTCTTCAATACGGATGTCGTCGGTGTCGTTCATATATATTGAATATGCCCGAAATCGAACCGTGAGTCAAAATTGTCGTAGTTCAAGGATTCAGAGCTTGTACTCTCATCAAACCGAAGGCACTAAGTACCAATAGCCTTAACTTCCTTTGTTTTACTCACATCTGCATATTCTTTACGTAAACTGTCTATCTGGCGCGTAAGTTTACTCTTCGTATCTTTCTCCTTCCAGATGTGATAAAGCTGTATTGTATTTTCATAGGAACTAGAACTGGAAATATCTTTTCTGGACAGACAGTATATGAAATAGTACTTCTCTACCAGTTTGCAAAATGATCCACCAAGGGATGAGTAAACTACATTATGATCGCCCACTCTTTTTGTGAAGCAAAGCGCGAGAGCGTCTAGCTGATTTATAACGTCTTGAAGAGGGTCAAGCTTTTTCCGTTCCATTAGCAAATCGAGAACAGGCTTTATTTGCTTTCTGTAAATACTGGTATTAGAAAATAATGTATCCATTTCATCATAGGAAAACTGTTTCATTTCTTGAGGTTCCCACCCCACCAGATCTCCGATTTCATCCTCAATTGAACTAATTTTTGGCAGTATCTCCTTTGCAAATTTTTCTGCTTGATAAAGTGCCGTTGTGGCTGCTTCTCTTCTGGACCTAGTCTTGCTGTCCAATATCGCGATTATAATCTGAATTAATATTAAGAAAATCGACAACCCGGTAACTATCGTAAAAATATACGAAAGACCCTCTAAGTTATTGAGCATCTGATTACTGAACCACATGCTCCCGATTATACAAGAAAACTATTAGCTTGTAATCTCCTCGTAGGAAGTTATCTGCCAGCCGTCGGGACCTTGGGTAAGAGTAATTACCACGGGAGTCTCGTGTGCGGGAGTAGTGGAGGATATTCCGTTTGCCTTATCCACTACGGTGGCTTCAACGGTGTACGTGCCGTTTTCGTTTAGCGTCACCGTGCGTA
>CAZYDN010000003.1:0-3561 GCA_964646315.1 uncultured Candidatus Saccharibacteria bacterium | reverse complement strand
ACTACGGTGGCTTCAACGGTGTACGTGCCGTTTTCGTTTAGCGTCACCGTGCGTATATCTATGTGATCGGGCCAAGGACTCGCGGCAGTACGTCCTGGAGCCGTAAGAGGCGCCTCCTTCCACTTGGTTAGGAGATCTGGGTGGATATAGAGCGAATAATGCTTATCCATGTCCGCGGTGGTAGTAGCGGACTTTTCTAAGAGTTGCACCTGGCTTAACTCATCTCCAAAACCGTATACGACACCCCGCACTTGCTCCTGCGTAGTTGGCACATACGGACGAGTAGAGACATATATCACGGTCCCTGCGATAGCGATTAGAATGAGTGCTCCGGCAGTAAGAATAAGGGTGCGTTTTGAAAAGTGCTTCATGTAGGCATTTCTTAGTAGTAAACATAGTGAAAATCGTTCTCACCACTATCACGTAGTCAGGGTTAATTTTTCATGAATGAAAGTCCAGAGAACCAGACCATCATTCTTTGCCACATCCGTTCAAAAAACCCTACCTTTTTTGCATCTATTTCTATGGTAGGAGTTGTTGAAGCAGGTGTACTGGTTCCCTCTCCTAGCGTTTGCGAAGTGCTCGAGGAAAGCACAGGAGCGGGGGTAAGCACTCCTGGTTTTTTGTATTCTTTACAGTAACCGGGCTTCGGCTCGTCCATACAAGCGCGCATAGTACACATCGACTGACCATCAGGTGAGCGACTACAGCTATTGCAGCCGTCATACCACGCTATGCAGTTTGCTGGTGGTACATAGGGCTTTGTGGACTTCACCGGACCACTCTCTGATGCATTGCACTCCCCTTCGTGTAGGTACGTGCCGCCTTCTGCGTTCATGGTGCAGCTGTTTCCGTAGGTGTGGTATACGGGATAGCATGGTGCCTTTATGCACTGCACCTGCTTAGCCCCACAGACCGGCTGGTACTGCATGGTGCACATGGTGGGAGTCGAGGCGCTGGCGGAAAATGGAAGTACAAAAAATAGAGCTGCGAGCGCGAGCTTTGGAAGGTGCGGGTTCATAGTACTACTGTAGACGCCCCAACATGAAGATTCTTACAAAGAAATGGGGGCCGGCGCTCTAAAGCGTCGGCCCCCTATCGTGCATCTGCATTTGAAACGTTCGGTCGCCTCTTGGCGCCCTAAACGCATGACAGTTACGGATGGTAGGGTTCCAGCTACCGCACGATATCCGATTGTCAGAACAGTCCCTCCGTTGTTGCGCTTGAACGAGTCTGTTCCTTTGAGCTTATGACGCACAATACGACGTCAGTCCTGTCCAAGCCTCGCTATAGTACGTCCTTAGTATTCAATAGTAAAGAAACAGCCCCGAATATTCGGGGCTGTTTCTTTGTAAACAAAACTAACGCTTAGACCACTGTGGAGCCTTGCGAGCCTTTCGAAGACCTGGCTTCTTACGCTCCTTAGCGCGAGGGTCACGAGTGAGAAGTCCTGCACTCTTGAGAGCTCCACGCTGCCCCTCCTCAATCTTGATGAGTGCGCGAGCGATAGCGTGACGGACTGCTCCAGCCTGAGCTGCAATACCTCCTCCCGCTACCTTAGCGAGAATCTCGTAATCCTGCTTTGCCTCTACTGCCTTGAATACGTCACCGGTAACTGCCTCACGTGAAGCCGTCTTGAAGTATTCGCGAGCCGTCTGACCGTTCACCATAAGTGAGCTTTTCGCAGCTGGAGTCATCTTTACGCGAGCTGAAGCAGTCTTGCGACGGCCAACAGCTACTACGAAATTGTCTTTTGTTTCAGGCATACGAATTAGTCAGTGATAGTAAGGCGCTTCATGCGTTCCTTGCGGAGCTTGTTGCGAGGAATCATGCCGTCCACAGCCTTTTCAATAGCTGCGCGCACTCCCTTGTTCTCGATAAGACGAGCAAGAGGAGTGATGCGAAGACCACCTGGGTAGCCAGTGTAGCGAGCGTACTCCTTTCCAGCGATACGCTTCTCAGTCATAGCGAGCGCATTTGCGTTTTCGATGGTGACTTCTACAGGAAGCACCTCGTTCTTCACAAACTGCGCTGAGCGCTTTCCGAGAAGTACGGAAGCAGCTTCACTTGCGACGCGGCCGAGCGACTGACCTGAAGCGTCAATAGCGTAGTGCGTGCGGTCTCCTTTCTGTGTCTTGGTAATATTCATGATCCGGGATTTATACGAAAGCGATATATGCGTTCTTCTTTCCGTCTACCGCAATAGCGCGCTTTACGATGCGAGTGTACCCACCTGGGCGCTCAACATAGCGAGGAGCAATAGCGGAAAAGAGCTTTGCTGTTGCTTCGTCGTCGTTTCCGAGACGAGCAGACACAAGGCGGCGGTTAGCTACATTGTCCACGCGAGCGTGAGACACGAGCTTCTCGATAAGAGGACGAAGCTCCTTAGCCTTTGCTTCGGTCGTCGAAATACGCTCATGAATGATGAGCGAACGCATGAGGCCACGGAGCAACGCAACGCGCTGGTCATGTGAGCGACCGAAAACCCTACCCTTGTGATGATGACGCATATATCCTTTTTAACACGAATTCCTAATCACGTCCAAATTACTCGCCCTTGAGCTCGAGACCGAGCTTTTCAAGAGCTTCTGAGATCTCACTCACGGCCTTGTCGCCAATGCCGTCGAGTTCGAGAAGTGCCGAAGCAGTCTTCTTGATAAGACCTGCTACGGTCTTGATTCCTGCATCGGTCAACGCTTGCGCGATGCGAGGAGAGAGATCGAGCTCTTCAATCTTAGCCTTTGCAGGATCTTTTCCAGCTACCACAGCCTTTGCAGGTGCGGAAGGCTCAAAACCAGTACTGTCGTCCATGTCTGATTCCTCCTGGAATCCAACGACGGCCTTAAGCTGGTGAATCATTACTTCGATAGAGCGCTCGAGAGCCTCACGAGGTGTGAGCGTTCCGTTGGTCTCAATCAAGATGCGAAGACGGTTGAAATCAGTACGATCACCAACACGCATGTTCTCTACTTCGTAGTTCACACGACGAATAGGAGTGAAGGTAGCGTCTAGTGCAATAGTGCCGATGTCTACCTTTTCCTTGGTAAGCATTTCGCGAGGCACGTATCCGAGTCCACGCTCAATAGTAGCTTCAAGTTCAAACGGTACTTTTCCTGCAATATCTGCGATGTGACTCTCAGGGTTTGCAATCTCTACCTGACTTGGAAGCTGGAAGTCCTTAGCCGTAACCTGCGCAGGACCTTTTACAGAAAGACGAATGGTCTGAGCCTCGTCGCCATGAAGAACGAAGTGAACACGCTTCATGTTTAGGAGAATTTCCATAACACTCTCGCGGATACCTTCGATAGTTGCGAACTCGTGCGATACGCCTTCAATGCGAACACTCGTGACGGTAGCGCCAGGAAGTGAAGCGTGAATAATGCGGCGAAGCGAGTTTCCGAGCGTATGACCGTATCCAGGATAGAGCGAATCTATCTCGTATACACCAATAACGCCTTCTTCAGAGACGACGCGGGGCTTAGACGGCACTGTGATGTGGTATTCCATGACTCAATCGATTAACCAACAATAATAAAACTAACGGCTGTAGAACGAGAGCAC
>CAZYDN010000002.1:70926-74372 GCA_964646315.1 uncultured Candidatus Saccharibacteria bacterium | reverse complement strand
GGGAGCGCTTTTCCTATTCGATACCCAGTTCCTCTCGTGAGAGCGCACCATCGCGCAGCACAAGCGGGACGTCACCGGTGTACAGCACAACGGTCGACGCCTGCCCACCTTCGCGTGGCCCATCATCTACAACCAAATCAATAAGTTCGATGCGGGGACCCATGGCCACAATAATATCCATTGGCGTGCTTCTGGGTGTGTGCCCAGAGAGATTCGCACTGGTTGCTGTAAAGGGTTTGTTAAATGCTTGCGCTAACGCTTGAACAAAAGAGTCGTTTGGAATACGCATACCGACTGCACCATTAAGAGTGACTTCTTCCGGGATATGAGAGCGGGCTTTCACCACGAGCGTGAGAGCTCCGGGCAAATGTTTCCGGACTAGAGCATCTGCCCCTTCGTGAAGGTGCGCATGCGCGTGGAGTTCCTCAATGGTAGCGACTACTACCGAAACGGGTTTTCGACGTTCCCTTCCCTTCAATGCGCGAAGTCGCTCTAGTGCTCCTGTATTTTGTATATCTACACCAAGTCCATAGAGGGTGTCGGTTGGATACAATACAATACCTCCACCTTCTAATATACGAGCAGCTTCCTCCGCGGCGGACTGGTGTCCAACATCGGATATCCGCAGGATTTTCATATATTGAATCGTAGCCCCAAACGCGTTATTGTGCGAGTGTTCGCGCAGCTCGTTTCCTGCCGTTAGGTATGGCGCAGTTGGTGCGAGTGTTGCGCGGTTAGCTCAGTTGGTAGAGCGCGTCATTGACGTTGACGATGTCGGGGGTTCGAATCCCTCACCGCGCACAAATAAAACCCCGCAAGGGGTTTTATACGTTGCGCGGTAGTCCGTCTGGGAGACGGACGTGAGGGATTCGAAGATCTTGCGAGCATGATTTGAAATTCCTATGCCAAATCATCCGCAAGGTGTACTGATCCTGTAAGGATCGGATCCCTTTCTCCCTCATTTTATTTACTCAACCGTGCACAACTCCAAAAACAAAATATTCTAGTGCTACCATTTCTTACTAGGAGGAAGTGCTATGGAAGGTACCAGTTCTATTGAGACATTCGACGTCTCAGATCACACCGGAAATATCGGCTTGCCGTTTGTTTCCGCACTGCTTGTGCTCGGCGTATGCTTCGTCATGTTTATTCACTCCTTCGGAAGAAGGTCTTGATGACATGATCATCTTCGTAACTCCCCCACCGCCCGGCTCGCTTGCGAGATCCGGGCGGTTGTTCTGTACCTCGCCGAACCTACCCTTTTGCGCTATAACACATATATGGAACGCACCGTTATTCTCTATCATGGCAGTTGCCCCGACGGCTTCGGAGGCGCGTACGCTGCATGGAAGCGTTTTGGCGACACTGCAGAATACATTCCCCTTCATCGGGGTAACCCACTTCCAGAAGGTCTTGAGGGTGCGAATTTGTTTTTTGTGGACTTTACCTACGAGCTTGAAGACATGGAGCACTTTGTCTCCATTGCAAAAACCGTTACCGTTCTTGACCACCACATCGGTATGAAAGAAGTTGTGGAGTCTATGCCTGCTTTCATATTCGATAACAATAAATCAGGCGCAGGCATTGCGTGGTCGTACTTTAATCCGGAACTGCCTTTCCCTACCCTGCTCGCGCATGTACAAGACGATGACCTATTCCGTTTTGCGCTTCCCGATACTAAAGCGATTCTTTCGTATCTCACTGTACATCCGTTTACGTTTGAAGCATGGGACGAATTAGCCGCAACCCTCGAGCATCCGGAAGAATGTGAGGTGTTCCTTGCTCGCGCTCGCGCATACGCTGAATACGGAGGATTGCTTGCGGAGTCTGCGGCAGATAAGGCGAAGCTGGTTTCGTTCGAGGGATACCGTTGCATGTTTGCGAACGCACACCCAAGCAAGACCATGAAGTCACTGGTTGGAAATATTCTTGCTCGCCGAGTTCCCCCACTCGCACTGGTAGTATCCGCACACCCCAAGGGCTTTGGTGTTTCAATTCGTGGAGACGGTAGTGTGAACGTCGCCCAAATTGCTGAGAAGTACGGAGGCAACGGCCACCATGACTCAGCCGGCTTTTTAATTCCGGTAGATGGTCCTATGCCCTGGACCCTTATTGAAGAGGAGGCGGAGTAAAAGCTTACCCTCATTTCACATCAGTCCGCTACCTACACCATGAGCGAATCACTTTATACAAAATCACCCGTTGCTTCAAATGGAATGAAGATTCTCGCAATTGAAACAAGCTGCGACGAAACCGCGGTGAGCATACTTGAGTGTTCTGGAGATCAAGCTGGTGCGGAGTTTTCTGTACTTGGTAACGCTCTTATTTCGCAAATAGATTTGCACCGTGAGTTTGGTGGGGTGTTTCCCGCACTCGCAAAACGGGAGCATGCAAAGAACCTAGTACCCCTACTTTCAAGCGCACTTGAAGAAGCAGAACTTCTGCATGAAGACGTCCAGGTGCTCGATCCTATTTTGCACGAAAACCTCACAAGACTTCTCTCACGTGAACCTGAACTTGCAGAAGCGCTGTTTGCTTTTCTTCCTGAGTGCGAGCGTCCAGATATAGACGCTATTGCCGTAACTTCAGGCCCAGGACTTGAACCAGCGTTGTGGGTAGGGGTGAACTTCGCCCGCGCACTCTCGCTTGCCTGGAATATTCCCGTAGTAGCGACCGACCACATGGAGGGACACATTCTCTCGTCACTCCTTACTACTGAGGACAACGTGACGTTTACTCTTCCAAAGCCAAAACTCCCTCTGCTCGCGTTGCTTATTTCAGGCGGACACACGGAACTCGTGCATATGAAGGATTGGCTCTCTTATTTTTTAATTGGTCGTACTCGTGACGACGCCGTGGGGGAAGCGTTCGATAAAGTTGCGCGCATGCTTGGACTTCCCTATCCAGGAGGACCAGAAGTCTCAAAGCTTGCTGAGCGCGACCGAGAAGACGCACGAACTAACCCGTTCAAACTTCCTCGCCCGATGCTTCATGATCCACACTGTGATTTCTCGTTTTCAGGACTTAAAACCGCCGTACTCTATCTAACCAAGGGAAAGGATTTGAGCGATGTTGAGAAAGAACAACTGGCACGCGCCTTTGAAGACGCTGCCGGAGATGTGCTCTATGCAAAGTCACTGCGCGCACTAGATGAAACCCAGGCAAAGACTTTTGCAATTGGTGGAGGTGTTTCTGCAAACGTTCATATACGTCGTGTTTTTACAGAACGCTTAGCAAAAGACGCTCCGGATGTGCGGTTGTGTATTCCTTCGGTAACGCTCACCGGAGACAACGCCATTATGATTGGCGTAGCTGGGTATTTCCACGCACTGAAAGAAGAGTTTGCCGATATCACCACACTTACCGCAAACGGAAACCAATCCCTCGCCACCCCTTCCTAAACCGCGCAAAATAGCGCGGTTTTTGCTATATTTGAGCGTATGGAC
>CAZYDN010000002.1:0-70826 GCA_964646315.1 uncultured Candidatus Saccharibacteria bacterium | reverse complement strand
CCCTTCCTAAACCGCGCAAAATAGCGCGGTTTTTGCTATATTTGAGCGTATGGACGATAAGTTTAAAAAGCCCTACGACCCAACCGAAACCGAGTCACGTATTTACGCGACCTGGGAAAATAGCGGTTTTTTTAATCCCGATAACCTCCCCGGAGACCGAACGGAAGCTTTCACCGTTACCCTTCCTCCTCCAAACGTAACGGGCGTACTTCACCTCGGACATGCGTACGAGGACTCCCTCCAAGATGCGGTCATTCGTTTTGAACGCATGCGGGGAAAAAAAGCTTTGTGGGTACCAGGCACGGACTCTGCGGCTATAGCCACTCAGTCCCGGGTAGAAAAAAATATTCAGAAAGAGGAAGGTAAGAGCCGTCACGATATTGGTCGGGAGGAGTTGGTGCGTCGCGTAACTGCTTTTGCTAAGGAGAGCGAAACTACCATTTTGAATCAGGTGCGCCGTATGGGCGCTTCACTAGACTGGTCTCGCTACGCCTTCACACTCGACGACAAACGAAACCTGGCGGTCTTCACGGCATTCAAGCGCATGTATGACGCGGGTCTTATCTACCGTGGTAATCGTATTGTGAACTGGGACCCAAAGGGACAAACAACTATTTCTGACGACGAAATTGTGCACGAAGAGCGACAGTCAAAGATGTACACGTTCCGATACTCCAAAGACTTCCCTATCCCGGTTGCAACCACTCGTCTTGAAACCAAAGTAGGAGACGTTGCAGTAGCTGTTCACCCAGACGACGCCCGGTATCAGGAGTTTGTTGGCAAAACGTATGACGTCGTGTTCTGCGATGTTCCGCTTTCTATTACCGTTGTAGCTGACACTGAAGTTGACCCAGAATTTGGTACGGGTGCACTTGGAGTGACTCCTGCACACAGTCTCACCGACTGGGATATTGCAGAGCGCCATAACCTTAGACGAGACGTTGCGGTTATCAACGAGTACGCAAAGATGACGGTGCCCGGGCGTCTGGAAGGACTCAAGGTACTCGACGCACGCGAAGCGGTTGCGCAATGGTTGCGTGAAGAAAATCTACTTGAGAAGGAAGAAGACATAACTCAAAACGTAGCTACCGCGGAACGTACCGGAGGGATTATCGAACCGCTTCCAAAACTACAGTGGTTTGTAGGTGTTGATATTCCTTTTGTAATTCCTCACTCAACCATCACCGGTATTGACAGCGGAAGTTCCATCACACTCAAGGAGCTTATGCGCGCTTCGGTTGAGCAAGGAGATATTGCAATGCCTCAGGAGAATTTTAAGAAAGTGTATTTCCACTGGATACACAATCTGCATGATTGGTGTATTAGTCGTCAGATTTGGTTTGGGCACCGCATTCCTGTGTGGTATCGCGACGGAGATATTGTCTGCGATACACAAGCACCAGAAGGCGAAGGATGGGAACAAGACCCCGACGTACTTGATACCTGGTTCTCTTCTGCGCTCTGGACGTTTTCTACCCTTGGATGGCCGGAGCAAACAACCGATCTTGCTACCTATCACCCTACTTCGTTTATGTCTCCCGCGTATGAGATTCTGCCGCTATGGATTTCTCGCATGATTCTCATGAGTGGGTTCCACTTGGGACAGGTACCCTTTAAGACCGTTATGATTCACGGCTTGGTACGTGATAGTAAGGGACGGAAGTTCAGCAAGTCTCTGGGTAACGGTGTCGATCCTATTGAAATGATAGATAAGTACGGAGCCGACGCGCTTCGTATGGGCGTACTCGTAGGAACCGCTATCGGAAACGATATACGCTTTGACGAGAGCAAGGTAAAAGGCTACAAGCACTTCGCTAACAAGTTGTGGAATATTACGCGTTTCGTTCTCGAACAAACTGAAGGCGCTTCCCTCGAAGCCCCTCTTACAGAAACGGACCAGGCACTTCTAGATGAGCTCTCTGCTATTTCCAAAGATGTTACCAAAGACATGTCCGAGCATCGCCTGTATATGGCAGCAGAAAAGCTGTACCACTACGTATGGCATGAATTTGCAGACCGTATTCTAGAAGAATCAAAACCAATCCTTATGGGAGAAGATGCTGCGATCAAAGCATCGCGTCAGGTACTTTTGTGCAAGCTCCTTACCGACAGCGTAGTACTTCTTCATCCGTTTATGCCGTTCATCACCGAAGAAATCTGGGCATCTCTTCCACATACCAACGGACTACTCATGGTGGCTTCGTGGCCGACCCACTCCTAGACTGCCTTGTTAGAACACACCACAGTAACGGTGTGTCATAATGACAGGCATGATGTCCTTCAGCACCATAGGCTACGCCTTCGTAGGAGGTGTCCTTCCTGCACTCATATGGCTGTATTTCCTCCTCAAAGAAGACGAGCGCTGTCCTGAACCCCGCCCCCTTATCATCATCGCCTTTCTCTCTGGCATGCTCGCCGTGGCGTTCGCACTTCCGCTTGAGCATCTTTCAAAACTTCTCTTGCAGAGCGATCTTGCAGTTATTGTGACGTGGGCCACGATAGAGGAAACTCTTAAATATGTTTTGGTTGCTCTAACTGTTTTGTGGCGGCGTGCTGTCGACGAATCTGTTGACCTTGTGATTTACATGATTACCGCAGCACTTGGGTTTGCCGCTCTTGAGAATGTGTTGTTTTTCCTACAGGCACTTATGGCACATGGATTTTGGGGAAGCGAAGGCGCGCTTGCTACGGGCAATTTACGTTTCGTTGGCTCATCACTACTTCATATCATTGCGTCTGCTGCCATAGGTTTTGCGCTTGCATTTGGGTTCCGTGCGCATCGCGCAGTGCGCGCGATGTACGCAGCAACAGGACTTATCCTCGCGATAGCGTTGCATAGCGCGTTTAATTTCCTTATTATTAAAGGTGACGGATCACACACACTCTTCGCCTTCTTTATTGTATGGATGGGTGCAGTTGCCTTCTTCGCGGTATTTGAGATCCTGAAATATTTTCGCTACCGCAATTTACCAAAAAATACCTGCTGACCATGAAAAAACGCTCTTTCTTCGAACGACTCTCCGCATCATCTCCGCATGATGATTTTGATGCGTTTGATGACGATTTCCCCATCCAGCATCCAGGCATGCCCGCTCAGCAGGCACCACAACGCTCCGTTCCCGTTAGTGGCATGACCATGCCTACACAAGTAGCACCGACACTTGCTCCTGCTCCCGTTGAGGAAGAGGTTGCTGAAGGCCAGCTACCTGTAGACGTATACCAGACCGCAAACGATATTATTATTCGTACATTCATCGCTGCAGTGCGACCCGACGAAATGAACGTCTCTATTAGTCGTGACATGGTAGTGATTGAGGGTTCCCGTGAGGAGCGCGACTCTATCGTGGACGGAGACTACTTCGCTCGCGAACTTTTCTGGGGCCGTTTTGCAAAAACCATTCTTCTTCCCCAGGAAGTTGATGTGGATGCTTCTACCGCCACCGCCAAGGATGGTCTTCTTACCATTACGCTTCCAAAGCTCGACAAGGCGCGTCAGACTAAACTACGCGTCAAGGCCGGCTAATAGGCGCAACAGAAAACAATTCGACTACTGCGTTACGGGACCCACACGGTCCCGTTCGTCGTACTTCTAGTACGAGTCAGGAACCGTGTTTCCCGTGCCTTGTATTCAAATTGTTTTCAGGCTGCGCAGGGAGATCACGCCGCACATTCAAACCCTTCTAAGCCTGTGTTAGTGCAGGAATTTTTAAACGTTAATGTGTCTCTTCGTGAAGCACAGGAGCAACGTCGGTAATTTCGAGTGTAAACGGTATGCGACCTATCACCTGTCCGCCAGGAGTTTCCACCGATACACGCCACTTTCCTGCTTTCGTGGGAGAGAATTCTGAATAACCTCTATATCCTCCTGGACGTCCTCCTGACGTAGGAAAGGAAATTCTCGACTGGGTGACCCACTGTCGCGTGCGTGTGTCGTATTTCTCCCATCGATGTACGACCGTTGTAGAAAAACGTACCGGTGCGGCGGTAGCGGAGTACGCATAGAGCACCGAGCCACTTGAGTGCACCGTTGTAGGCTTATAAAACTCGTACCAGGGGTTCCGCGGCTCGCTCATGACCACATACGTACCTGCTCCTCGCACCAGTGAATGGTAGATTCCTGACTCCGACATAGTAAGGGGTATGGGAGGCAGTGCACCGGTAAAATATGCAGCATTGAGGAACAGAAGCGTGATACCCACACCCGGCAACGCGAAGCGTAAACTCGATCGCAGTTCTGCCGAATTAATACGCATCAAGAGATACAAATATGCGCCAAATAACACTATGCTTGCGGCCGTACTTCCAAGAAATATGAGCGGACCAAGTCGATCAAGAAATAGTGGAATAGCAAAGATGAGGTAGGCGTATAACGCAAAAAATAAAAGTCCGAGTTGAAAAGCGAGATGTTTGTAGTAGGTTCGGAAGTACTCATTCCCTACAAATACCAGAAGTAGCAAAAGCAAAAAAGGCCACGATGCTGATATCTCAGCACTCTTCGTATAAAAAATCATGAATCCCGAGAGGAGACTTCCGACTGCATACTGCGCAGCGAGCGGCGCAAGAATAGAAAGTCCGCGCTGCCACGTAGGTAGGTAGTCGCGTGAACGAGGAAAAAGACTTCCGACCGCAATAGCTAGCGCAGCAAGAAAGAGATACGCCGCAAACGCCAGATTTGCGTACGCAACCGAAAGAATAGTAAACGTGAATAAATCTACTCCGAATCCTAAAACAAACGCAGCGGCACCAAGGTGCCGCTCGTTTTTCGCTGCCCACGCAAGAATCCGTGAAATAGCTGCCTTCATGGTGCTTGAGACCAGGGTCGAACTGGTGACCTCACCCTCTTCAGGGGCGCGCTCTACCAACTGAGCTACTCAAGCGTGAGGCAATAATACCATACCGCTCTTTGATTTTCACGTCCCCAAGGACGTCCCTAAAAAGGTCCTATGGAGTCTCGTTGGTACTCCCAAAACTATCAATAATCCTCTGGAATCCTTCGGAAGAAGGTATGCCAAATGCCGAGGGATTTTCCTGAATAGTTCTTTTTGCGAACTCAAGCATTGGCTGAAAGAAAATAACGGGGAGACCAAGCACGAGCCCCCACACCAAAAGCTTTACCCAAAAACCAATGCGGTCCATGGTCTGCATGTGTCGCAATATACGATTGTTCTCCTGCTCAAGCTTGAGCGTTTGCTCAACCATCTGTGTGAGTCCTCCTGCACCTGTCATAAGTGATGCAGCGGGTGTGCCCATGTTTGTGTGTGCCTCCTGTGCGTCTGGTGTGGACGCCTCAATAAGAGGTTCCTTCTTTTTAAAGAAATCCATATGCAAAAAGTATACCACCACGTATCTGTGTCCCCTCCAGGAATCGAACCTGGATCGTCTCGTTAGGAGTGAGACGTTCTATCCATTGAACTAAGGAGACTATTGCGCACCCCTCGAGAGTAGCATAAAACCCCGCGACTTTTGAGTCGCGGGGTTTTATGCGTGCCACTTATGCAGCGGGAGCTTCAGAAAGCCCAAGCTCGCTCACGAACTTCTTCTTGTCAAAGCCGATGATCATTTCCTCACCAATAAAGATTACCGGCACACCCATCTGGCCAGAGCGGTCAATCATTTCCTGTCGCTTCTCCATATCAGCAGCAACATTGTATTCCGTGTAGGCTACATTATGCTCCTTGAAAAATTCCTTGCTCATCTGGCAAAAGTGGCAGGTTGGGGTGCTGTAGATAGTAACTGTTTTGTCCATAAATTCCTGTTTAGTGTTGAAAAAGTATATCACGAGGGATTTTCTGTATACGGTGGATATGAATAGACCCCTCCGCGTTTGCGAAGGGGTCTTGATTGTGCTCTGGCGGCCCGGAAGGGGGCGTCAGAGCTTCTTGCTGATCCGCAGGGACCAGCTGTCGGCATTGAGCTTGTCGGAGCCCCCGCCGAAGGTGCTGCTCCACTTGGAGCGGGTGAGGTCGGCGTGCTCGTAGGCGAGCCCGGCCGTCCAGGTGTCGCCGAAGGCGTAGTCCGCGCCCGCCCGCCAGTAGGGACCGACCGCGAAGTCGGTGTCCTTCCAGTAGGAGGTCACCTTGCCGCCGGAGTCGTAGGACGACTCCTGCACCAGCTGGTTGAGCTGGATGCCGGCCGCGACCGAGACGTCGACCGGACCGAGCGGGTGCCGGGCGTTGATGCCCAGCTTGCCCGACCAGGGGGAGGACGCCGTCCACGTGCCGTACTCGACGTAGCCGCAACTGGGCACGTCACAGGTCTGGGAGCGTTCCGAGGCGTCGCCCCAGTTGTGCTTGACGCCGGTCTCCAGGCCGAAGGTGATGTCGCCGATGGTCATGAGGTCGTGCCCGAGGGCCAGTTCCAGGCTCGCACCGCGAGCACTGGGCGACCATCCGTTTTCGTCCTCGATCTGCGTCGAGCCCGCGCCGACACTGACGTGCCAGTCGGAATCCGCCGCGAAGGCCGAGGTGCCGAAGAAGAGGGCGCAAGCGGCCGAGGCCGCGAGAATCGTCTTGTTGAACATGGGTTTCCCCTCCAAAATGGACGAAAGGCGTCATGCCTTTTCCATATACATATTACACCTTATTTGATTATTTGTCAATACTGTAGTGTAGCCAAACTCTTCCCTACCAAATACCCAACCAGTTAAAGGTTTTCTTCCACCATGGGAGCACGGGCGTCGTCGTAGCCTCCTTAGGGGGCACCACAATAATGACCTCCTCTCCTGGCTTTGCGACTCCGTACGTCTGACGCAGCGTAGCTTCCTTCCCACGCTCCGTAGAGAGCTCTGCAATATTTCCTTCGAGTACCTTCTGTCGCTCTTTAAGTATGGCGAGCTCAGCATTAGTGTCGTGCACGGCACGGCGCGCAATTTCCTCCTTACGGGCAATTCCCCACACAAGCCAAAGCAACCACAAAATCGCAAGTGCAAGGAGTCCTGCAATCACATATTCCTTCATTCGCTTCTTGGTAGGTCTGCGTGCCATTCCCTCTATCTTACCGCATCCCTCCCGTCCTCTCCTTCTAACTCTACGAGGAGCGATAGATCGTTTAGATATTTGCTAAACCGAAAGCAACCGAAGCGACACATCCTTTCCTCTCCTCCCACCCATTCTTCTACATATACGAAGAACGTGAGCGGTATGGAGAAAGGATGTAGGAACGTACGGTGGCGGGTAGCCGAGTGAGAGCAAATTTTCAGCAGAAAATTATGCGGTTCCTACATTCTTTACTCCTACCGCGTCTACCGCTCCGAGTCCTGCACCATCTTCATAAACACCTCCTGCGGAATCTCCATCTTTGCGTGTTCTCCACGACGCTTCTTTCCCTTCTTTTGCTTCTCGAGCAGCTTCATCTTTCGGGTGATATCGCCTCCATAGAGGTACCCGGTAACGTCTTTACGAAGTGCAGAAATACTACGAGATGCGAGAATACGCCCCAGTGCATGAGCCTGGATCTTAAGCACAAACATCTGGCGTGGAAGTATGCCGTGCAGTTTCTCCACCATACGCTCTCCTTCTTCCTCCACACGACGGCGCGCTACCACACGAGCAAACGCTGGCACCGGTTCGTCCGCTACAAAAATCTCGAGCTTCACCACGTCTGCAGGACGCTCATCCAAAAACTCATATGAGAGTGACGCATACCCGGACGACACATTCTTTACACGATCAAAGAATCCGCGCATGAGTTCTCGCAGTGGCATCTCAGCAGTCAGCTCAATACGCCCATCCAGGTGCGTCTCCGTGTTCATGATTGCGCCTTCGTGATCCTGAAAGAGTTGAATCATTCCAGAGAGTGCTTCGTTTGGCGTAATTAAAATGACGCGCACCCACGGCTCTTCAATTGCCATAATGTCTCCAAATGCCGGGAATTTAGAAGCAGTGTAAATAGTTTCTTTTTGACCCTTCTTATCAGTTACGGCGTACGCAATAGTAGGAATAGTTACAATGAGTTCTAAATCAAACTCACGTTTCAAACGCTCAGAAACAATCTCCAAGTGGAGCATACCTAAAAAGCCACAACGGAATCCACGCCCAAGCACACCCGAGGACTCTTCCTCAAACGAAAGAGATGAATCTGAAAGACGAAGACGTTCAAGAGCCTGACGAAGTTCCGTAAGATCGTCCTGACTTTCCGGATAGATAGACGCCCACACCACCGGACGCGGGAGCTCAAACCCTGAGAGAGGCTCTGCTCCCTTTCTGTCTGAGAGCACGGTGTCTCCCACCGCCACAACTCCCGCCTCTTTTACACCCGTAACGATGTAGCCAATCTCTCCCGCTCCGAGTGATTCTGTTTGGAGTTCGTCCGGCATGAACACACCCGTTTCAAGCACCGTAAATCGCTGGCCTGCCGCCGCAAAACGTAGTACGTCTCCTTTCTTAAAGGAACCGTCAAAAATACGAGCGAAGACCGTAATGCCTCGATGCGTTGAAAAAGAGAAGTCGAAAATGAGCGCACGAGCATCTGTTCCCTCGCTTGCGCGTGGAGGGGGTACGCGCTCAACCAAGGATTCAAGTAGCGCCTCCACCCCCTCTCCAGTACGTCCTGAAACCGCCAGAATAGACTCAGGGTCAATGCTGAGCAGTTCCGCGAGTTCGAGTGCCACTTCTTCTACACGAGACGCTGGTGAGTCGATTTTGGACAAGACTGGAATAATCACACATCCGGCCTTACGGGCCATGCCCAAGGTTGTGAGTGTTTGTGCCTGAATACCTTGAGTAGAGTCCACCAGCAAAATAACTCCCTCTACCGCTGAGAGCGCGCGCGATACTTCGTATGCAAAATCGATATGTCCGGGGGTATCAATGAGATTCAAGACATACTCGGTTCCGTTGTTGGCCTTGTACTTCATGCGGGCCGGCTGCATTTTGATGGTGATGCCGCGCTCGCGCTCAAGGTCCATTTTATCGAGTACTTGGTCGCGCATTTTGCGCGCCTCAATAGTTCCTGTTCGTTCAAGAAGCCTATCCGCGAGGGTAGACTTGCCGTGATCGATATGGGCAATGATGCTGAAGTTTCGTATGTTCATGAGAGAGGAAGGCGAAGTGGCCTACTGCGCCGAAAAGCTTAGGAGATACTCTCATCGAGTACTCCGCCTGAGGGTGGCAAATCACGCGCTTTAAGACGCTTAAGAGACTCAACGAGATCTTTAAACTCCTTATTACGTAAGCTGGCCAAAACCCCCACAGCCACCGTAAGTCCAACCATACCAGCCACTAGGCCCTGCGTGAAGACCGCGTGGGTAGTGGTGAGCGGTTCCAGATTACCCATGAAGGAAAGCACCCCATAACTTGCGGTCCCTCCGAGAATGGCGGCCCCAAGAGCCTCAAGCAGTGGACGGACGAGCGCGCGAGCCACTCCGGGCGCTACGCTGCGCAAGGTATAGAGAGCGATACCTGCCACAATGAGCTGTCCAATAGTGGCGCCGAGCGCAATGAAGAGAATTTCCGCACCCGCCACATCAGTCACACGAAATAGTGACTCCATGAAATAACGAAGCATCGGAAACTGTGCGGCAAGCGACATAAGTCCAACGGCAACAGCAACGGATATGCCCGCATCTCCCAGTTGCATAAGTAACGGATTCCATGAGCGCTGAGCCGCATAGAACGCCCGAGCGCACAAAAGGATAAGACCTTGTGCGGCGAGTGCTACTACGAGTATGGCAAGAATCGCGGCAGTAAGCCTGGTGTCGTCCCAACCAAAAGCTCCGGTACCAAGCACAATGCGAACAATGTGCGCACGAAGAACAATAGCGAGCACCATAATAATGGAGGACCAGAAGATGATATGGCGAGCTGCTGCACTTATAGTGTCTCGATACGCAACGCCCTGCTTTTTACGGTGATGCTCAGCAAGTACCGGAAACGCAGCGGTAGCATACGCAGCACCAACAAGCGAAAGAGGAACAGCTTCAAGATTACCGGCAAAGGTAAACACAGACACACCTCCCTCCCCAGTCCTTGCGGCAAGTGCAGTAAGTGCAAGCGTGACAAATGCCCCCATACCAAGTGCCATTGAGCGCGGGAGCGAATCTTTCATCACGTACCATATCACTTTTGGATCAGGCATTACTAGGCGCGGAAGAAGTTTTGCCTTTGCAAGTACGGGCACATGAATACACAGATGAGCGAGTGCACCCAAAACTACTCCCATACCCACACCTGCAAGACCATACGTTGGGTACAGGAACACTGTTCCACCAATAATCCCCAAGTTGTAGAGCACAGGGGAAAGCGCAAAGATAAGAAATTTACGCTTCACCTGGGTAACACTCGTAGCAATACCCGACAAACCCAAAATAATTGGTTGCAAGAGAAGTAGTCGTGTAAGTGTGACGAGCTCATTTGCATGAGGTCCCTGCATCAGATTTGGATACACGAATGTCAGCAGTGTGGGCGCGTTTACTGCTATAACTGCGCAGATTATTCCTCCTCCAATAAAGAGGAACGATGCTGTTTGTGATATGAGCCTTCTCGATTCCGCTACATCCGCTCCCGCAATACGAGGGATAAGCACGTACGCAGAAACAAGTGACGCTACCAGTGCAAACACCAAGTCAGGCACTCGAAACGCGGCGTAGTAGGTGTCGAGCATCTGCCCCGCACCAAACTGGTGAGCAAACAATCGGTCACGCACGAGCGCCAGGACTTGCGACGCAAGGGTAAGAGACGCAAGCAAGTACGCGGCCTGGTGTAGGCCGCGTACTGGCTGTGTGATGGTCTGTAATAGTTTGGTGACCATCGTTACTCCCTATAACTCCTACTGAGCAGGCGTGGTTGCCGCGGCAGGGGTTGTAGCTGCTGGCTCAGTAACAGTCTGAGGAATACCGAGCGCACCGAGGCGAGATGCCGGGAATGGATTCTTGCCGTTTCGGAGTGACGCGAGGTCTGCTGCGACTGCTTGAGCGTTCTCAGGTGAGAGTGCTGCTACAGCTTCGATAGCTTCAACTGCCTTAGGAAGGTTTCCAGAGATGGCGTACATCACACCAAGGAAGAAGCGAGCGTTTGCGTACTGAGGGTTGAGCTCAACTGAGCGGGCAAGAGCCTGAATAGCACCTGCAGTGTCTCCATTAGCAGAGCGGAGAATTCCTACCTGGAATACTACTGCTGCATCGTTTGGAGCAAAGTACGCTGCTGCTTCTGCGGCCTGAAGTGCCTCCTTTGCCTTTCCAAGCTGTACTTCAAGCTGGGAGAGCAAGAAGATGGCCTGAGTAAAGTCGTGCTTCAGAGTAATAGCTTGGATAAGCGCTTCCTCTGCTGCAGGACCATTACCCTGAGCAATCTCAAGCTGCGCTAAGATGAATGGGAGCGTTGGGTTGGTTGGGTTGAGCGCCTGTGCACGAGCGTATGCGGTCTTTGCGTTCTGGTAAGCACCGTCAATCTTGAGTGGAACAACCATGCCGTACACATTGCCAAGCATGACCCAGTTCTGGTAATTGTTTGGACCAAGCTGGGTTGCTGCTAGAGCGTCCTGAATACTCTTTGAGAGTACTCCCTGGAACTTCTGCTGTGCGTCTGACGCAGAGAGAGTGGTGTCAGCTCCGATAGCGCGCATGCGAGCAATACCTACGGCGGTAGAGATCTGGTATGCACGATCACTTGGAGAGAAGAGGATGGAGCGATTAGCTGCAGCCTCAGCCTCGTCGAGCTTTCCAGCAGCGAGCGCAATGCTTGCCTGGTTGTAACTAGTGGAAGCGAGGTAGCGCTCTACTACTACATATGCCGCAAGAATAGAGGCGAGGAGTAGAAGAGTAAGTCCAAAGACAATTACAAAGCCTACGCGAGGACTACGAGCGAAGATAATACCCCACTCACGTGCGTTCTCGCTGTAGCGCATCGTCGAGATGAAGATACCAGCAAGAACGAATCCAGCGAGTAGCACAATTGGTCCAGGGACCGAGAAGATCGCAAGTGCCATCACGTAGAGAAGTCCAGTGAAGGAAGCGACGCTCGTAAAGCGCACAAAAGGATCCTGCGGTGATCGCAAGAGAAGCATGCGAAGTCCAAAGAAGAGGAAGAGGACCAAGAATGCAATCCATGCGAGCGCTCCTACAACTCCGGTCGTTACGAACGAGGTAGGAATGTATCCAATACCAGAGCTAAAGTCGATGCTCCAGAACACCGTGTCGTTGAGAGAACGATCACGGAACTTAAGCCACTGCGCACCGAAGGTTCCAGGGCCAGAACCAAATACCGGTGAAGACGCATAGGTGTGGCTACCTACATCAAACGTAGACTGCCATGATGGACGAACATCGATAACGTTTGCACCAAGAGCGTTCACTACAGCGTTGCCAATAGTAGAACCTCCAATAAGGAAGAAGAGCGCTACGGCAAGTGTTGCAAGCGGAGCGATGAGAGAACGAGTAGACGTCTCTCCCTCTTCAGTCTCGTTTTCAGAAAGCATAAGTGCAACCCCATCGAGATCCGAGTCATCCATAGGAGCACGATGCTTCATAATTGCCTCAATAAAGAGACCGAATGCTACAAGTGCTACGAGTGCCCACACGATAGTGGAGTTCACTACAGCGAGTACTACGAGCCCTAGACCTCCTGCCACCATAAGTATGGTGCGTGTGCGAGAAGCGATAGTAAGGAAGCGAGTAGTGAGAAGGGCAAGGGTAATACCAAGCCCTACAAGCATGCCGAGGTCTGAGAACGAACCGATGAGGTTTGTTGTTGCAGAAACTTTAGTAGGCATAATGCGACTCGCAATAAAGAAGAGAATCTGGACACCCGTTACAAACGCGAGTGTAAGACCTCCTACCTTAAAGAGTGTGCGGTAACTTCCGGTACGACGGAATGCAAGCGCGGTGAGTGTTGCAAGTACCGTAAGAATAAGCACAAACCCAAAGGTGTCTGTCTCAAGATCCGTTCCGAAGAATCCTGAACGAATACCTACACCCGAGAAGAGTGACGACAATAGGTAGGCAAACGGAACGAGCCAGAGCGCACCAAGAAGTGGCAATGGTGGAACGATTGCATTTCCGCGCGTAAGACGCGCAAGGATGTAGAGCGCGAGCGTTACAAGCGCACCGATAGCGAGAATTGAAACTTTAGTAAAAATGAACGGAACACTTGCGACTGGAATGAAGGCAATTGCTGCAAGCATTGCAGTTGCAATAATTGCACCGATTGCGGCGACATCGAACGAGAAACGGCGTTTGCGCAGCACGGGTGCTGCGGCAACGGTTGTCTGTGTATCTTGCTGCATGGTTTCTATTTACGTGGCCCTGATAATACTTAGTAGTATAGCCCACGCTCACCATGAAAAACGCAATAGCTGTGGGGAAAGCGAAATCCGCCCGATAAGAGGCGGATTTCACATAATTGTTTTTGACTGGCTCGATAAGCCGAATTCTGTCGCAGGAAAACCTGCGGACGATCATCTATCTGGGATAGTTGTTACCAACTACCTCGAGCGGCGCTCCACACCAGCAAGTGGTGGGCACGGCCTTGCACAGGGGTAAGGATTTAGCCGTTTCATCTTTGTGGTCGCCCACAAAGTTCATCTCAAAGAGATGCCGTTTGCTTTCGCTCCCGGCGTCACTGTTCGCACCTCGCGCATCGCTGCGGACGGGCATTACCCGCTACCTTTCTGCACCACTTGCGTAGTGCCTGTGTTCGGACTTTCCTCTGCAGTATTCCGAGGAACACTACAGCGATCGTCTGAGCCAGTGTATATATTATACCACGCTCTACTGCTTCTGCAACTGAGACGGAAGTAGTAGTCGTAACCCCACCGACAGATTTTTTAGTTTCGCCTCCCCTGCCCGCATCTCAAGCACAAAGCGTGCAGGTCTTGGGGGAGCAAAGGTGGCTGGATACGTATCAGGCGAGACTGATACATCGATACCTATAATAGTACCGTCAGTGCTAAGCCAGAGAATATCGATAGGAACGAGCATGTCCTTCATCCAAAAGTGATAGATGTTAGACGTCGCAAATACAAACAACATGCCATAGTCATGCGGTATATCACTTCGACCACCCAAACCCTTAGCCATTGCTTCAGGTGTACTTACTACCTCATACGTAATTCCCGCATCGATAGGTGAAATAATATTCTGTCGCGTCTCAAACAAAAAAAGCGCGAGAAGTATCACCCCGAGTGCGCCTGCAAGTACTAAAAACTTCTTCATCGATTGAAGTCTACCACTTTGCTTTTCGAAGCATTTCTATAGGTCCCGGCATAATTGCTCCACTTTTCATTTTGCTACCTATACCATTATTCCCAACGACTCCTGTCTTCTCAAATCCAAGACTACGGTAGTAACCAATAGCTTGAGTGTTATACGGAAGAAACATCACTACCGTATCCTTCGAAGAATCAATAAAGGTCATGGCCTGCTCCCAGAATTTTTTTCCTAATCCCTTTCCTTGAAATTCAGGGGCAATGTAAATTCCGCTAAGTTGATTTCTATCCTCATACTTGTCGACAACGCAAAAACCAACAACATTACCCTCGCTCTTAGCTACTAAATACTGTTGATTTGGATTCGCTGGCAAATCTCTCCAATGTTCTTCTTTTTCTTTTATTTTTTCTTCAGTCCTAGCTTCGGCATAATCTGCCTCTATATCCTCTGTCGTTATTCCCAGTTCCTCATTTGGATAATTCTTCAACGCTGCCTTGTATTGAACATTGAGCACGCCGGCATAATCCTCAGGCGTAACTTGGGATAGAATTATTTCCTTCTGTGCTTCTATTGAAGGCAAGCTAGTTAAGGGCGGTCCTTCCATATACCTGAAGTATAGCGGTAACAGACCTCCGGGTTCACGCTTGAAAATAGCTAAGTGTGTTTGTCCCACCTGCCCAGCGTGCTCACGGCAGCCCTCGCCACCATGAAGAACATACTAAAAAGGCGAAGAGTGTCCTCCAGAAATGACTAGAACAAATTGCGTGTGGAGAAATCTATATTGTAGATTTTTTCTACAATGGCTTTGACCGAATTGTAAACAGCTGAATCACGCTTAACCGCCACCGGGACGAGTGTATCGAGTGGTGCTTGAAAGACCTCGAATGCTGTATATCCCCCATCTCCGCTAAGGCAGAACATATTGATTCTTCCTTGTTCGACTGATGAGATAAGCGGTGAACCGAAATCACCCACAGTGTGGCAAATACTTCCTTTGTAAGTATTTGTGATTTTGCCTGTACTATCGAACGAAACAATCGCTTGCTCATTTCCGCTTCCTGTTCCTTGCAGAAAATAAGCCATGGTCATAAGTTTTGAGCCATTGGCCGATTCACAATACGAGCCAGACGCGTAAATGAACGGAACGGAAGGATTTACTTTGCGATATTGCGTTCCCCAGTACAAAGTCATCAACTCATCAGAGCCAGTAATACAGCCATACCCACCAGCAACGGTCCCGAGTTTCAAACCATTTGGAAGTTTTATTCGCTCGATGATTTCACGAAAGTCGCTGTCGCTTACTTTAGTATATTCGTTCACACCATTTTTTACATATACGACAGCAGCACCAGAACGCATGAACGCGTCGTCATATGATTGCGTGTTCCCAAGACTTGCAAAAACTTCAACACCATCTTTGCGTTTATACGAGATATATTTTTGTGCGCGGTACTGGGCTTTGAAATAATCAAAACTTTCCAACCAACTTTTGAGATCCTGATTTGCAGGAATAATGTTCGCCGCAGAGACGAAAACTCTTGCATGGCGATTATTGGCACTTTCCACAAATCGTAGCTGCGCGCTGGGGGTGTCTGTGTTATGAATCACTTTTAGAGACGACGGGTACTCAATCGTTAGGCCAGCCAACGCAATATTTTTCCATCCACTTTGCGCTACAGTAGGAGTCACTGTGTTCTGCGCAGACGTAGCGGCCGACTCCGACACTGATTCCTGTGAAGAATTTGTGGTAGCAGGCGGCACCATTGCCGGTACTTCTGCATGAATACCGAAAAAACCCGACACACCAATCACTATGGATGTGAATAGTTTTTCGAGAAAAGAAATCATGTAGATACTCTAGCTCGAAAACAAGCTTATTAGTACCCGAGTCTTCTGATATTAATACTTCTGGCGGAGGCGGAGAGATTCGAACTCTCGGTATCTTTCGACACGCCACCTTTCCAAGATGGTGCACTAGACCGCTATGCGACGCCTCCGTACAGGTTTTATATCACAGCTCACCTCTTCTCTCTACTAGCATAGTCGGGTAATATACCGATATATCGGTATATTACCCGACTATGCCTCACGTAAGCACTAAGAAACTGGATACTCAGGTTTCCAAACAAATAGCGACACAGCTCGTACAAGTACTGACGAAGCGTGGTTCCAAAATACTCACTGAAGTATTAACTGAGACCGAGCACCTAATGCTCGCAAAGCGACTTGCAATCATACTTATGCTGAATGAGAGTTTTTCCTATTACCGAATAGGTCAAGTACTCGGTGTAAGTACCTCAACCATCAAGCGATTGCATGCACAGCTTCTCCAGGGAGATTTTCAGTCACTCGAAAGACTGTCTGCATCTAAGAAGGAACGAGAGATGCTTTGGAAAACACTGGAATCAATTTTGCGCGCAGGAATGCTCCCTCAAGGTAAGGGTCGCTGGCAAAATATTGATGCTTTGCTTACCCGGAAGAAATAAAATCCCCACACTCAGAAACGACTACGCACTTGTGCCGAGGAGCGCTTTTACGCGAGCCTCAACCGGCGGATGTGTAGCAAAGAGTCCGTTCACAAATCCCTTTGCGCGGGAGCCAAATGGGTTGGCAATAAAGAGGTGCGCGGTTGCATGGTTTGCCTTATGCATCGGCGTCGCGTAGCTACTAATTTTTGTAAGTGCTCGTGCAAGACCTTCTGGATACCGTGTAAGAAGTGCACCTGACGCGTCCGCCAAATATTCCCGGCGACGGGAAATCGCCAACTGAATAAGTTGCGCCGCTATTGGTGCCAAGATTATTCCCACAATCGCAAGAATCATAAACAAGCCTCCACGATTATCGTCTCTGTTTCCTCCAAACATACTCATGCGCAAGAACATGTCTGCGATAATCGCAAGGAATCCAGCGAGCACCACGGCAACGGTCATCACGAGCATATCCCGGTTTTGAATGTGAGAAAGCTCATGAGCAATAACTCCCTCGAGCTCCTGCCTATCAAGCATAGCGAGCAAGCCGGTAGTAGCTGCTACTACCGCATGCTTTTCATCACGTCCTGTGGCAAATGCGTTTGGCGCAGCGTCCTCTATCACGTAGAGCTTTGGCATAGGAAGTCCTGCCGCAATAGACATGTTTTCGGTAACGGTGTAGAGATCAAAGTATTCTTCGCGTGTAGCTGGCTTTGCCCCGGTCATGGAGAGCACCTGCTTATCACTAAACCAGTAGCTCCATACATTCATGAAGAGTGCGAACACTATCGCTACGTAGAGGATGCCTGGCGACTGGTAGTACCACGACACGGCGTACCCAATACCAAGCACTATGGCCAAGAACATTGCCATAAGGAATGCGGTACGCCATGCATTTGCGGATCGCTGTTGATAGAGAGTAGATGCCATATATAAGGTAGACGCGTACACGTGCGCCAGGGTTACCGGTAACTAGAAGTTCACTGCTACTGGCTCACGTGCCGCAGCATTTTCCTCAGAGAGCTCGAAGAGGTCCATCTGTGCAAAGCCAAAAGTTCCTGCAATAAGATTTCCTGGGAAGGATTCAATGGCAGTGTTGAGAGCCATGACGGTCTGGTTGTAGAAGCGACGAGCTGCCTGGATTTTGTCTTCCGTATCACCAAGCTCCTTCTGAAGCTGAAGGAAGTTTTCATTTGCCTTAAGGTCTGGATACGCTTCTGCAATAGCAAACACACTCTTGAGTGCCCCCGTGAGCATGTTCTCTGCTTCTGCTTTCTGTGTTGGTGTACCTGCACTTCCCACGCCCATAGCAGCAGCGCGTGCGTTTGATACTTTTTCAAAAGCTGCGGCTTCATGAGTCGCGTATCCCTTCACCGTGTTGATGAGGTTGGGAATAAGGTCATAGCGACGCTTGAGTTGTACGTCGATATCTGCCCACGCTTCTTTTGCCTGATTGCGCTTTGCTATAAACCCGTTGAACGAAGCAACAACCCAAAGCACGAGCACCGCAATAACTCCCAAAATGATGTAGATAATAGTCATAGTAGCGTTTGATTACTCCTTTAGTATAGCGTCTTGCAACGAGGCGACAAGTATTGCGCAATCGCTTTCTTCACCGTAGGCTCATAGATAGGAGGAGCCTCAAATGACCTATACCGAAATTGGCGTACGGTTAGTCGTACTTCTGCTTGTGGTGGGCGTCTGCCGTAACGTGCTCGGGCCCGCGCTCAAGCGGATGCACATTCCGGGACTGAATGATTTCGTCAAAGCTCTCAACGGCGACACCTATGCTGACGGGAAGCATAACTGGGAATAACAAGCAGGACCCACAACAATGAGTGATCTTTTTTTAGCCCTCGGCAAACTCTTCTCCGATGCGTTTCCCGTACAGTGGTCGCCTGAGATCGAGCGCCTGAAACAGAAGCTCAGGCAATCTCCCACGTGGGCGACAACCGGAACGTCCTGGTATCGAAAACGATTCTAGACAAACAAACCCTCGAGCGCGTGCGCTCGAGGGTTTGAATCATTTAATAAGCAAATTTCTTTAGAAATCCATACCACCCATTCCTCCCATATCTGCTCCCGCAGGAGCCTTAGGCTCAGGAATATCAGCTACCGCTGCTTCGGTGGTAAGGAAGATTGCTGCCGCCGATACTGCGTTCTCGACAGCAGAACGCGTTACCTTTACTGGATCAATAATTCCAGCCTCTGCCATGTCTGCAACCTCTTCACCCTTGAGCGCGTCGTATCCCGCAAAGCTCTTTGCGTTTTGCACGCGCTCCACAATAGCAGAACCGTCATCCTTTCCAGAGTTTGCAAGAATCTGACGAAGCGGCGCTTCGAGTGCACGTCCCACAATTGCAAACCCTGTCTCTTCGTCTTTGGAATCAAAATCCCAGTCCTCAATGCGAAGCATGCGAGAAACTTTTGCGAGCGCAGTACCTCCGCCCGGCACGATACCTTCTTCGATAGAAGCCTTCGTCGCCTTTACTGCGTCGTCAATCTTGTCCTTCAGGTACTTCATCTCAGTCTCGGTAGCAGCTCCCACGCGAATGACCGCGACACCTCCCGAAAGTTTTGCGATGCGCTCTTCGAATTTCTCGATATCGAACTTAGACGTGGTTTGATCGCGGAGTGTCTGCATCTGCTTCACGCGTGCCTCAATATCAGCTTTCTTACCCTTACCACCTACAAACACAGTGGTGTCCTTGGTAGAAACAACGCGCGAAGCTTTACCAAGCATTGAGAGCTCAGCATTTTCAAAGGTCATACCGAGATCACTTGAAACAACGGTCGCTCCTACTACCACCGCAATGTCTGCGAGCATTTCTTTCTTGCGATCACCGAAGCCTGGTGCCTTTACGGCAAGCACATTAAATGTGCCGCGGAGTTTGTTCAGAATGAAAGTCGCAAGGGCATCACCCTCAATATCGTCTGCAATAATCACGAGTTCTTTGCGTCCACCTTGTGCAACTTTTTCAAGAAGCGGAAGAATATCCTGAATTCCAGATATCTTTCGGTCGGTCACGAGAATCTGTGCGTCGCGCATCTCAGCTTCCATGCGCTCACCATTAGTTACGAGGTAGGGAGAAGCGTAGCCCTTATCTATCTGGAGTCCTTCTACTACTTCGTAGGAAAGTTCTGTGCCCTGAGACTCCTCTACCGTTACCACACCGTTTTTGCCAACCTTCTCAACGGTCTCTGCAATAATGCGACCAAGCTCTGGACTCTCTGCGGAGATACTTGCTACCTGTTCAATATCTTTACGTCCCTCCACAGGCTTTGCCATTGCCTTAAGCTCTTTTACGGCTGCGTCGCGCGCCTGCTCCATACCACTTCGTATGGCCATGGCGTTTGCGCCACGAGAGAGAGAAGCTAGTCCTTCGTTTACCATTGCCTCAAGAAGCGTAACAGCTGTAGTGGTACCGTCTCCAGCGACATCGTTTGCCTTGCTGGCTACTTCTTTCACAATTTCAGCACCCATGTTTTCAAACTTGTCCTTGAAAGAAATTTCTTTTGCGATGGATACGCCGTCGTTGGTGATGCGCGGACCGCCATAGCTCTTCTCGAGCACCACGTTGCGACCACGCGGACCAAGGGTGACCTTTACCGCACGAGCAGATTTGGTAAGCCCTTCATACATTGCCTTACGTGCTTCTTCTCCAAATAGAATTTGTTTTGCCATAAATAGTAGGGAAGTGAATTAGGAAATAATCGCCAGTACACTTGATTCCGAAAGAATGTAGTAATCTCTTCCATCAACTTTTACTTCTTCGTATCCGTACTTAGAAAAAAGCACCGTATCACCGATTTTTACCTGCATCGGAACTAGTACGCCGTCGTCATATTTACCTGGACCAACAGCAACAACGGTTCCGCGTTCCGGTTTATCTTGTTTGGCCGAGTCTGGGATTAAAATACCTGACAGGGTCGCTTCTTCTTTAGCTAACGGTGCCAGTACAATGCGATCGCCCAAAGGTGAAATAGATACCGTTTCGGTCTTTGCCATAAGAAATTACGCTCTTAAAGGTTAATAAGAACGCGCATGAGATGCGCCCATCGATTCTGCCCTTTCCAAAACCTGGAAAAGTTATCCACAGTATAGGGCACGAAAGAAAAAACCGTCAATTCCACCGTCCCTTATTCCTCTATAAGGGAGGTTGGTGCGATTGTGGAGGCTCTGCGCAGACTGACGAGCCGAGCAGGAGGAAATTTTCTATCAAGAAAATATTCCGTACTCCACAATCACCCCAACTTCCCGACTCTCCCACCCATCTTGCGACCCCCCTTTTTCCGTGCTACCGTAGCCCTCACAGATGGAATCGCTTAAGGCAGCTCTGCCATACATCGAGATAACGCTTTCCCTACTCCTTATTATAGGTATCGTGCTTCAACAGCGCGGCGCCAACCTAGGAGGGGCCTTTGGTGGCGATAATTTCGCCTCCACTTTCTACAAGCGCCGTGGCGCCGAAAAGTTCCTATTTAGGGCTACTATCGTGATTGCCATACTCTTTGTGCTCTCAGCTGCAGCAGGCTTTCTTCTCTAATCTCACCATGAAATCGGAGCGTCCTTCACGCTTCCTCGAAATTCTAGTGGCGCCGCGTTCTATCGCGCCACTTGCAAGAATTTCAGGACATATCCGTTCCCTTCCCCCCGGCGACAAACTCATCGCGGTTATTTTAGGTATGGGGGTAGTAGTTACGAGTCTTGTCGCTTTTTTTGTATTCACTCGTTCTCTTCTTGTGGAAGTTCCAGCTCATGGCGGAAGTCTCACGGAAGGAGCAGTAGGAACTCCTCGTTTTGTGAACCCACTTTTGGCACTTACGGACGCAGACCGCGACCTTACGGCGCTTACTTTTGCAGGCCTTATGGGTATTGGGAAAGATGGCACGCTCGTGCCAGTGATAGCCACCAGCTACAGTGTTTCTGAGGACGGAAAAATCTACACCTTTGTTCTTCGCGATCATGCAAAGTTTTCTGATGGAACTCCTATCACTGCTACAGACGTCGTATTCACGGTGCAAAAAGCCCAGGATCCTGGTCTCAAAAGTCCTGAATACTCCAACTGGGCAAGTATTAAGGCAGAGGTGGTAGACGCGCGCACCGTTCGCTTTACCCTTCCGAAGCCCTACGCTCCGTTCCTCGCCGACACCACACTTGGTATTTTGCCTGCGCATCTTTGGCGCAATATTCCTAATAGTGACTTCCCCTTCTCTCCACTCATGAAGCATCCAGTAGGAAGCGGTCCGTTTAAAGTACAAAAGGTTATCGAAGATAAGCAGGGAGCTATTACAGGGTACGACTTGAAAGCAGACCCGGGGTACGCACTAGGTCGTCCTTACCTTGAAACTATTCATGTTCGTTTTTATCAAACTCCCACACTTCTTCAGGGAGCGTACCGCAGCGGTAAGGTGGAGAGCGCATATGGTATTGGGGTTCAACGCGCGCTACGCGCACCCTACTCTCGTGTATTTGGCGTCTTCTTTAATAAGAAAGAAAACGAGGCTCTCGGCCAGCTCGAGGTTCGCAAAGCACTTTCTATAGCAATCGATCGCGAACACGTGGTGAGCGACGTACTTGGTGGATATGCAACAGGACTTATTGGTCCCGTGTCCGAAGGAAACGGTATTGTGCCTCCCGCCCTTCCCCAAGCATCTACGAGAATTGCAGACGCAAAAAAGATATTGGTAGACGCGGGATGGGTATACGACGAGGAAGCTGGCACATGGAAAAATGCGAAAGCAAAATTGTCTATCGACACCATTACTATCCGCACTTCAAACGTACCTGAACTAAAGCTCATCGCTGCCGCCGTGCAGGCTGACTGGCAGTCACTGGGAGTACCTACTTCTATTGAACTCTTCGAGCCAGGAGATCTCTCTCAGGAAGTTATTCGTCCTCGCAACTACAGTGCACTCCTGTTTGGCATGGTGATTGGTCGCGAGCAAGATTTGTACGCGTTCTGGGACTCATCCGAACAGACAGATCCAGGACTCAATATTGCGTCGTACTCCAACTCAACCGTGGACGCGCTCCTTGAAAAGGCACGTGCAGAGAGCGATCCGGAGAAAGCGAGAGGATATATTCAGAGCGCGAGCGACAAAATAGCGGCCGATTACCCAGCTGCCTTTACGCATGCACCAGACTTCCTGTATGCTATCCCTAAGACCCTTTACGGCGTCAATCTTCCGCAGATTGCGGCGCCCGCGGACCGATTCGCGACAGTAGCGACCTGGTACAAAGAGCGTGCGTACGTCTGGCCGTTTCTCGTGCCGAGTCATTAGCCTTTGGCTCATGTGTTTCCTGAAACCACTATCAGGAAATTCCGGGGCTAGCGTCTAGTGACTCTAGAACAGAGACATTACGAATTCATTCACTATCAATTAACCAATAGACATTATGTCAGCAGCTCCAGCTCCTGCCCCTGCTCCTCGCGAGCGTTCAGGGGGCACTCCACCACCCGCCAGAGACCCACAAGGACCTCGTCCTGAGGGAACTCGCACGCGTGGTACTCGTGGCGGTCGCAACCGTGGTGGTTCTGGTCGCGGACCAGGCGATCAAGGTTCACGCCCCGGAGGCGTCGGTCGTCAGATTCGTCGTACTCTTCGTCGTCCTGGTGGAGGTTCTCCTTCACAGGGCGGTCAGGGTACTGAAAAGAATAAGCCAGATTACTTCCCCGCTCCTTGTGACGAAAAAACGGTCCGTATCGTACCCCTTGGTGGCGTTGAAGAAGTGGGACGCAACATGTTTGCGGTAGAAACCCAAAACGACATCTTCGTATGCGACGCAGGATTCCAATTCGTACCCGGTGGTACTAACCCAGGAGTCGACTACATTCTTCCAAATACTCGTTACCTCGAGAAGAATCAGGACCGTGTACGTGCAGTGTTCATTACGCACGGTCACCTCGACCACATCGGCGGTATCCCGTTCCTTATGGGACGTTTCGGTAATCCACCGATTTACACGCAGAATCTAACCGCAATCATGATTGCGAAGCGTCAGGAGGAATACCCTGACATGGCAGCTCTCGACATTCGTGTAGTAGAGCCTGGAAGTGTTCACACGGTGGGAAGTTCCCGCGTAAAGTTCTTCCCGGTAACCCACTCCATTCCTGACTCAATGGGTATCTCTATCGAAACCCCGTGGGGCAATGTGGTAGCTACCGGAGACCTAAAACTCGATCACGAGGGTGGTATTCCCGCAGACCACGAGCAGAAGAAGTGGGGTGAAATTGGAAAGGACAACAACCTCTTCTTTATTGCCGACTCTACTAACGCTGAGCGTGACGGGTTCTCTATTCCCGAGAAGCGCGTACACGAGACACTCGAGAATATCGTGCGCACCGTACAGGGACGCCTCATCATCGGAACTTTTGCTTCTCAGTTTGAGCGTATGATTCGCATCATTCAGATTGCAGAATCACTTGGTAAGAAAATTGTGATGGAGGGTAGGTCTATGCGCACCAACCTCGAAATTGCACAGCTTACCGGTTTGCTTGCGGTAAAGAAAGAAACCATCATCACGGCTCAGGAAATTCAGGATTACCCTGCCGACAAGATTGTGGTGCTTGCGACAGGTGCTCAGGGAGAAGAGTTTGCAGCGCTTATGCGTATTGCTACCAAGCAGCATAAGAACATCATTCTTTCTCCTCGTGACACCATCGTGCTTTCTTCTTCCGTTATTCCAGGTAACGAAATCTCCGTACAGAACTTGAAGGATATGTTGTACCGAAATGGCGCAACACTCATTCACTACAAGTCTTCCGACGTTCACTCAACCGGTCACGGAAACTCTGGAGAGCTCGTATGGATCAACCAGCAGGTTGGCGCTAAGTTCTTCATGCCCGCGTATGGCTACTACTCAATGACCAGTTGCCACGCTAAGGCGGTAGAACAAGCAGGACGTCCGCGCGACCAGATTGTGCTTGCCGATAATGGTTCTGTTATCGACCTCATCGAAGGCAAGACCATGTTTGTACACAAGGAGCGAGTACCTAACTCACCGCTTGTTGTGGACGGTTTCTCTATCGGCGACATTCAGGAAGTAGTTATCCGCGATCGCCAGGCACTTTCAAAGGATGGCATGTTTGTCATCATTGCGACGGTGAACCTTAAGACCGGTAAACTTCGCAAGTCTCCAGATATCATCAGTCGTGGATTTATCTACCTTCGTGAAAACCAGGAGATGCTCAACCAGGCACGTCTTCTCATTAAGAAGACCGTGGAAGACACTACCGAGGGTATGAATCCTGTGGATCTCGACTTCGTGAAGAACGCACTCAGCGACACCATGGCTGGGTACCTCTTCACCCGTACGAACAAGGCTCCTATGGTGATTCCTGTTCTCATCGGCGTCTAGGTAGAGCCGCCTAAAAACTCCAGATACTTCGTTGCGGGTCCCAGCAATTTCCTACACCGTACTTCCAGTACGCCTCCAGAAATTACTCTCCCGCGCCTCGCATCTGAAGCTTTTCGACTAGGCTCATATAGCTTCGTTTAAGCAAACCGCCGCACTTCGTGCGGCGGTTTGCTTTACTCCCCACACTGGAGCGATGCATGCCAAATCTGTACACTAAACCGGAAGCAGCCAGTGGTGCACGGAGTCGAGAAGAAAAAGTGATTTAGCGGAGCGCTCGTCACTTTTTCGTTACGAGACGACTATGCACTACGGCGCCTGAAGGACGGGCCGTGTACAGATTTGGTGTGCGAGCGGAATGCTACAATCTATAAAATGCACCCTAGGCGTGTTCTTTCAATCGGCAACTTCTTTTCGTCGATGCACTTCTTTTTGATTGTGTATGTGATGACGCCATACCTGGCCACCTTCCTCCCCGACGACCAAACAGGCCTCGTGATTTCTGCTGGCGCCATAGGTACCCTCCTTGCATATCCGTTCGTTCCTAAGATTGCTGCGCGCTACGGCATAAAGCGCACGGCAATTGTTGTTGCGACTATGATTGCAACCGCACTTCTGCTTCTTGCAGAGCAACCCCCGTTCTGGCTGGCAGCGTTCTGCTTGGCTTTTGTATGTGCCGCATCCCCCTTTATTCAATATCTTCTAGATCTTCTCCTTGAAGCTACCGGTACCGAGCACGGGGAAATGGGCCGAGTGCGCACCGCGTTCATCACCGCAGGAAACACTGCCCTCATTGTGGCGCCGCTCTTGATTGCGTACTTCCTCGACGGTACAAACGAATACTGGCGCGTATTCCTAGCTGCAGCCATTTCAATGACACCGTTCATTACGCTTCTGCTGTATGAAAACCTACCAGAACAGCGAGTTGAGCGTCCGGCAAAATTGATAGAGAGTTGCAAGTGTGTGTTCATGGATGCAGACCTACGAGCCGTAGCCTTTGGTAACGGCGTGCTGCAATTTTTCTTCCATCTCGCACCTTTCTATATTCCTCTTTACCTGCACCACGTGCTTGGTATGCCGTGGTCAGATTTAGGATGGATGTTTGCGGTCATGCTTCTCCCCTTTGTACTCGTAGAGTATCCGGCCGGATATATCGCAGACAAATGGCTTGGTGATAAGGAAATTCTTATTGCAGGGTTTGTACTTATGTCTACCGCGTTTGGTGCGCTTGCGTTTGTAACCACAACCACTCCACTCTACATAGTGCTCACTATTTTGATTGTGAGTCGTCTTGGAAGTGCGCTCGTAGAAGCGATGGTAGAAGGTCACTTCTTCCGAAGAGTTTCTTCAGCAGATACCAACACCCTTACCCTCTACCGCGTCACGCGCCCTCTTGCAGCGCTGGCAGCACCACTCACCGCAAGTATTATTTTGGCACTTACGGGCGGTAGCTACTTTATATTCTTTATTAGTATGGGCGCCTTCCTTTTGGTTACGGGACTCGGAAGCACCTATTTTATTAGGGACAGCCGTTAGTCGGGAAGCTGATACCGCGTTCCCTTTCGCACCGTCAACCCTTCGTGAGTAAGTTTCATAAGCTGTTCTTCTACAGCGTCTCTTCGAGAAACTTCAAACAGTTTTAAAATTCGTGTGCGCTCTGCGGGCGCAGTACTTAAGAGTCGGACAATAGCACCACGAATTTCTCTATCAGAACCTTTAAAGGTGCTTTGTTTTGCATATCCTTTTGCTTTCGCATTAATACGCACACCTGAGCGCTTCAAATATGCGCCGTAATCCATAAGTGCCGCATACCATTCTCGAGCTTGTCCTTTCGGAAACGTTTTCTCAAGTACCACCCGAACCTCGTTATCAGGCACGCCTTCTCCCTTCGGAAAAAAATGATGCGTCACTGCCGTACGGATATTGGTTTCAATACAAATGCCGTCTTCGTTGTATGCAAAAGCTGCCACCGCATGAGCTGTATAGGGACCAACTCCAGGAAGTTTCTCAAGCTCAAGCGCTGTCCTTGGGAACAAGCCTCCATGACCTCTCACAACCTCCTTAGCAGCCTCGTGGAGCATCTTTGCCCGCCTGTTATACCCAAGACCCTGCCAGGCAATAAGCACCTGTGATAACGGTGCTTTTGCGAGGGCACGAACTGTTGGAAACTTCTTTAGAAACCGGGTGTAGTACGGTATTACCCGCTCAACCTGAGTTTGCTGGAGCATTACCTCAGACACAAGAATACGGTACGGATCCGTGGTTTTTCTCCACGGCAAATCCGACCTACCGTGCTCACGGTAATACTTCCAAACGGTGTCTTTAAACTTCTTTGGCGTCATTCACCACTGTTTCAACAGGCTCTGAAGGGGTGATGACCACAGCCTCAGGCACAATAGCAACGGCTATAACGTAGCAAAGAATACCAGGCACAAACCCGGTGAATACCGTCGCCATAAGATAGACAAGGCGGATAAGTACTGGATCTACATCAAAGTATTCCCCAATGCCGCCACACACGCCCGCGAGCACCTTATTTTTCTGGCTACGATAGAGTCGTTTTGTCATGTGTTCAGTATACCAAATCACTCTTTCTAGACTACTTGATCAAATGTTCAGTGTATGCGGGACCTACGAGGTCCCGCATACACTACAGAAATGTGATCCCTGTAGTTTCTTCTATCATCGAATGAGCACTACCTTCTTCTAGGAGTTAAAAGACCATTAAGATAATTATTTATCTCTTTATTTGAGCGCAGTATTACTGCTTTATCCGTATGTTCATTTACAAAGTTTCGAAGTTTGGAGCCACTTGTATATGCCCGCCTTATAAGTTCAATAAAAAATGTAATGTCGTCCCATGCACTAACCTCTTTGTGCATTTTAGGTTTAAGAAAAGCTCGCTTGGCATGATTTAGGACACGGTAGCCTAGAGGAATATCTAGAAAAATAAGCACGTCCGCACGGGATACCACTTCGTTCTGCACATGCAAGTAGGTGCCATCTGAAACCCATGCTTCAGCCTTGATAGCTTCCAGTGTCTTCTCTCGAATCTTCGCACGAACCTGCTCTATGTTTGGAGTAACTTGTTTGGATTGCCTGCCCCCGCTTTCAAACCAAAAACGATCGAGGTGAATATGGGGAATAGAAAGCTTCTTTGCAATAGCAGCTGCTAGGGTAGATTTTCCACTAGCTGGTGCTCCAACAATATCTATACGCATGGATACAAATTATTTCTACATCTCGTAAATCACGTCCTTATGCTCTACTACCATCTCCCATAGTTTTTGTTTGGCATGGCGATACAACACGCGGTTTGGATTAAACGCAATTGAAGATTCCGTCATATCAAGCACGGAAATATCGGACTCGGTAGAGCCCACCCCTACAGAGCCGTGGAGCGTGAGGTTGTTCTTTGCAATGGCACGAGCAAGAATTGCCCCCTTATTCATAATTAAGTGTTCGTCAGAAATGTCCCCAGAGAAGCGGTTACTTGCTCCCGTCTCATAAAACACCCCGTACGATTTATCAAACCCGAGTTCATACGCAAATCCGTCCACAATAAACTTTGGCGAGTATGAGATAGCGAGCAGATAGTGTCCTTTCTTCTTCAGCTCCTTTACTAGATCGCGCGTGTAGTGGAAGGTGCGGTCACGGTTTGCTTCTATAATTTCTCCTGCAATGTCTGCAATCACTCCGTACTCAATACCCTTTGCATGCACCGCAAAAGCATCAATAATTTTTCGTACAAATGGTCCGTACTCTCCGCGCTTGTTTTGAAGCTCTCCTTCGGTGCCCGCACACAGCTTTAAAACACTCTTAGGGAACATCTCACGCCTTACCAATTCCTGCATAAGCTCCACCAAGAGCGAGGAACGGAAAAGTGTTCCGTCTATATCAAATACCGCTACCGGGCGCTTCTTATCCATAGACATATGGTACCGCCGCCAGACCCAAAGTGAAACCTGAGCCTATTTCGCCTTAGGCCATATATGAGCTGCGGGCGGCCACAGCTTTGTTAGGGGGTGGTCTTCACAGGGATGAGGGAGAGCGGGACACACGTACCTACCGTAAAGCACTAAACCATTGTTTACATATTTCCAGTCCTTCTTTGGCACCAGCTCCTCTAAATCCTTTGAGATACGAGTGAGGTTAGTTTGGTCTGTTAAATCAAACCGCAGAGCATACCGGCGCACATGCGTGTCTGTTGGAATACCCTCCCATAGACCATACAACTCCCCCAGCACCACATGTGCGGTCTTGTAGGCCACTCCTGGCAATCGAATGAGCTCTTTCTCTGTTCTAGGCACTTCTCCTCCAAATTCTGAGAGTAGTAGCTTAGCAGCCCCAATAATGTGCTTTGTCTTGTTTTGGAAAAAAGTAAGGGAGGAAACCATTTCCGCAAACTCGCTTGGTTCTGCGTCTGCGAAATCTTGAACACTCTGGTAACGAGCAAAAAGCCTTCGCGTAGCCTGATTCACTTTCTTATCGGTACATTGTGCCGAAAGCACGACGGCGACTACCAGTTGAAACGGTGTCTGATACAGCAGTTCCGTTTTAGGAATGGGATAGGTTTTTTTTAAGTACGAGACAATTTTTGATGCTCGTACCCTGCGCTCTTCGGCTTTTGGTGTCGGAAATAACTCAGGCATGTGTGCACAGCGTACGTCTCAAAGGCTTCAGATACAAGGAACGGGAAGGCCGGCGCAGGAGTCGTACTTAGAGTACGACGGATGAGTCGGCAGGGACCCGTAACACCGTAGATGGAGTCTTTTAGGCGTACGCTTTCAAATCTTCAAGAACTTGCACTGCATGCAATTCAGGTTTTACGCTCTCGTATATCTTGGTGATAGTGCCGTCAGGAGCAATGAGGAAGGAAGTGCGAGAAATACCTTCGTACTCGCGTCCCATCATTTTCTTTATTCCCCATACACCATATGCCTTTAGCATATCTTTGCTTTCGTCTGAGAGGAGCGTAAACGGTAATCCGTATTTCTCTGCGAATTTCTTGTGGCTTTTTACTGAATCCGCAGACACCCCAAAGACCGCAGCGTTTAGAGAACCAAAGTCTGGCCACACATCACGAAGCATACAGGCTTCTTTGGTACATCCAGGAGTATCGTCTTTAGGGTAAAAATAAAGCAGTACCCACTTTCCAGCGTAACTCGAAAGCGTATGCACAATCCCGTCTTGGTCAGGGAGTGAAAAATCTGGAGCTTTTTGTTTTTCTGCAAGTATCATGGATATGTAATTACGCTTCTAGACCTTCTTCGATTACTACAGATTCCTCGGAGTCTGTTCGTCCAAATGCCGCCTGATACGTAATACCAATGAGTGCACCCAGTGCAGCGCACGTAAGGACACAAACAACTAAGAAGCCGAGAACCGGTACTGCGCTCACTGCATAGAGTGCAAATGTGCCCAGTACCGCTGTTCGCCAGGTGACGTACTCCCTTTTAAAGATCGCACGGTAGAGCGCGGCTCCCGCAATAAGTCCCGCATAGAGATATGCGAGAAGGAGAAGAAATACATACAGTGCGCTCAGGAGTATGCCAAGAGCTATACCCACAAAGGATACAAGCAAGAACAATACCAATACGGGAGTTACCACAATGGTCGCAAAGCCAAGTAAGGCATAGAGTACTGAACGACGGGGAGAATGAAGCATAGAGCGTTCCACCACCATTGAGGCAAGTACCGGAAAAAGCCCTACCACAAGACCCGCCGCAATAACTATGGCAATGATTCGCACTACAAGCAGAACGCCCGCCCCTGCAATAGCAAAGCGTTTTGCCTCCTCATTTGTAGGCAGGAACGTGGACGAACCGGTATACGTCACTCCCCCAGCAATCGTGGCGGTTGCGGGCACAACTACTTCTTGTGGAGCATCATATGCAAGAGCACCTTCGATACGGGTGCCTTCAGCGATAAAGAGTTTGTCCGAGGCCGTTACTTTTACGTCACCCCGAATCGTGCCCGAGAGATAAATATCTGCTCCATATGCCTGTACCGATCCCCCACTTCCCGCAACTCGAATTTCAGCACCTGCTAGGTGCATATTTTTTGCCGTCGTAGAAGCAGTTATGCGTCCTGCAGCAACCATGAGATCTCCTCCAATATCACTATCTACTAGGAAATCTCCACCCACTGCGCGTACGTCTCCACCTACTGACTTGCGTAGTGCAATACTTCCTCCCGCAAGTAATGCATCGCCCCCAACGGTAGAGGCAATGCCTAATGTTCCCCCGGCAGCAATTAAGTCTTGTGCAAGTGGAGCTGCAATAGTGACATCACTTGCGGCAAGGTACAGATTCTCAGATGATGGTTCAGAAATTACTACAGTCCTTCCACTATGAAGTGTAGCTGCATGCACGCTCGCCGTTGGCAGGAGAACGAATGCCAGAAGTAATGCGAGAGAAGAGATACGAGTCAACATAAGCCTACGTTGTTTGCACTACGGTATGTAGATTTGATTCTCGGTGCTGCTTCTGTAAATCACGCGCGACGAGGAATACGAGGAACGTGATGACAGCCGAAGCGATACAATAGATGCAAAGTGCCTTGATAAGAACAAATTGAACAAGAAGGAATACTACTGACATAGCTGATCCTATGGCTGAAAGCCAAAAAAGTGACCGATGGAGTAATCGGTGAGGGTACACCATAAGAAGTGCCGCGAGGATAAATATGACTACAAAAAAACCTACGCCATACATGGCCAGTGGAAGCCCCAGGAAGTGCGAATATTCACTCTTTGCCACAATGTTGCATCCATCAAGTACCGCACCGAGGTCACAGGACAAGGCAGTATCCGACAGAGCGCTTGCCGTTAAGTACCAGGCGTCCGCAATACCAATAAAAGCGAGAATAAGGAGAAATACAGTAAGGGCTGTTCGGTGCATACCCATAATCGTACCGTGGGCACCCTGCGCGAGCAATGGTGATAGAATGACCTCATGGAATCCAAGGAAATACGCGACGAAACCCTTAGAGAAACTCTCACTCCAGACGAGTTCCGAGTACTTCGTGAGGGAGGTACCGAAGCTCCTTTTTCGGGTGTGCTCTTAGACAATCATGAGTCGGGAATGTACCGCTGCAAAGTATGCGGAGTAGCGCTCTTTTCTTCTGATAATAAATTTGATTCGGGGAGTGGCTGGCCATCGTTTACCGATCCAGCCGTAGCTGAGAATGTGGGTACACGAACAGATGATGCGCACGGAATGAGTCGCACGGAAGTTTTTTGTAAGCACTGCAATAGTCACCTAGGTCATGTTTTTAATGACGGACCAAAGGAAGCGGGTGGTAAACGTTACTGCATTAATTCAGTGTGCCTAGAGTTTCAAAAGGAATAGGTGAAATTCGTAAGGAATATGACAAGGGCTCCGCGCAGATTCGCGGAGCCCTTTCGTCTAGAGGTAACGTTCGACAGAGCGCATCAGGCCACTTGGGTCTGCACGCTTTTTCTTCTGCATCGGCTGGTACGCCACCCGAGCATGTTCCCCGCAATAGGGACCGTCGTCTTGCCTGCGCCCACAGTAGGTAAAGCCATCGGCCGCCGGATCGCCTATGGGCCACTTACACATGTGCTCACCAAGCGTGAGGATGGTCGCCGAACCTGGAGCCTCGTCCATATACCGAACAGGTTCCGGAATAGGTTCCGAAACCGCATTCGTCACAACGGGCTCCGCGATACGACGAGGAGCGGCAGGCTTAGTAGTTGCCCGTGGCGCTCGCGGAGCTTTGAACACCGGACGTGCAGGTTTCGAGGGCTGTGCCCTGCCCGAGAGGCCGAGACGATGCACCTTGCCGATAACTGCGTCCGGGTAGTTCCCCCGAGCTGCTTTGCGATTTGACTTGCGGACAAGCCGTCTTGCCAGAGCTTCTTTAGATTTTCTACTCGTTCGTCGGTCCAATCCATAATCCACCCCTTTCGTGGTTTGTCGCTTGTGCGACTGGCTGACGTGGTCGACGTTTAGATAGTTTACAAAGAGCCACAATGTTCCCTTCGCACCCTGCTGGCAGTATACCGCTCCTTCGAATCTAGTATCAACATCCTGACAATTCTATGTAGTGTGTCCTATTTAATTTCAAAAGTAGAACGAACGGACACCATAATTACTTTCTTTTGAGAAGAAGTATCATACTGCCCATAGTCAGACACATCTATGGAGTTGGGTGCGAGAATCTGTACCACACCCGAAGAGGATGATCGCAATTTCCCCACCTTTTGCCCACTCTCTTTAGCAATCGCACCTGCTCGAGCTTTGGCGTCCTTAATAGCTTCTGAGAGAAGTGAGACGCGTAAATCCGCTAGCTTGCTGTAGTAATACTCAGGCTGGTTCGACTGAATCACTAATCCCTTCTGGGTGAGTGCTGAGGAGAGATTGGCAGTAAGCGCCGTCATTGCATCCATGCGCGTTGAATTCACAATAATGGTGCGCGACATCTGATATCTATTCGCCTGAGTACCGTTATTCTCGTATATCTGGTTTGTCATCACCGGATCAATTGCAATTTCACTATCGGGGACTTGCTGGACTACGAGATATGCCTTTGCTGTAGCCAAATCAGCATCAAGTCTCGCACTTCCACTAGCCAACTCTGTGGCAGGAACAATTCGTGAAATAGTAAACGAGAATTTAACAGAATCGGAATCTACTTCCGTTTTAGCCGAACCTGTCACAGAAAGCGTATTGTCGAGAGCTCGCACCGCAAACACTGCCCATGCTCCTATACAGGTAGCCAGGATGAGAGCTATCCCGATGATGAAACCGAATGCGATAAAGGGATTATGTTCCTGGTTCATACGTAAAAATTAAATGTGACAAACGGCTTCGGGATGCTTCTCGAAGTATCTTTGATGATACTCCTCTGCTCGGTAGAAAGTCGAGGCAGGAACAATCTCCGTCACGATAGACCGTGGCAGATACACAGGTGCAAGTTCGCTCGCAACCCTCTCGGCCACTGCTTTCTGTTCTTCTGATAGGTAAAAAAGTGCAGAACGATACTGACTTCCCACATCCGGCCCCTGGCGATTGAGCTCTGTAGGATTGTGGAAGCTAAAGAACTTACGCACGAGTGCTTCGTAGGATACCTGCTCCGGATCAAACGTTACGCGTACGGTCTCCGCGTGTCCGGTTGCCCCTGTGCATACCTGTTCGTAAGTAGGATTTTCTCGCTTCCCTCCCGTGTAGCCACTTTCAGCATCAATAACCCCCGTAATGTCCAGAAATGCTTTTTCGATCCCCCAAAAGCATCCAGCGGCAAATAGTGCTTTCTCCGTATTCATACGTGAAGTATAGCAACCTTACTATCTTCACTATAGTTATAGTGGGCAGAGGGATTTGATCACTGACAGGACGATTGAATGAGCACCACACCGTGCTGTTCAACACCGTATTCCTTACTCATTAAGCTTAATGCATATGCCTATTTTCAGGGCTATTGGGCTCGGGATACTGTTACTCGTCCTTCAATGTTTTCTTCCCGCAGTCCTTCACCAAGCAGAAGCTACTATTCTTGCCTTTCTTCGTGGAGCAGAAGTTTCCGCAGATCAAGCCACTAACCTCGCCGCATCTGTTGGCACTCTCTCAACTACTGGAACTCTCAGACTGCCTCAAGCAACCCCTGATTTTCCTCTTCCACAAGCAACGCAAATACGAAACTTCTAACACCGAACACCACACAGACAGACTTCTCTGTCTGTGTTTGTTTTACGGTCATTCCTACTCAGTGCTTCTGGCCCTCAGGACAGGTATACTAACCTACACATGATTACCGACCTTTTTGGAATTCCGCTTGCAGAGCTGGTTCGCGGTGCAGGATATTTTGGAATATTTGCGATAGTGCTTGCAGAATCCGGACTCCCTTTTGGTTTTATTTTCCCAGGAGATTCTCTCCTTTTTATTGCAGGTCTCTTAGCATCTCAGGGCTACTTTGAGATAGTCCCCCTCCTCTTACTCACCACAAGTGCTGCAATTATTGGAGATAGTATTGGATATTCTATTGGCTCTTATTTTGGTCCAAAGCTTTTTACCGGAAAAGGTCGATTCTTTTTTAATACGAGAACTGTTGAAAGAACAGAAGCCTTTTATGCGAGATACGGGATGCGCGCAATCATACTTGCCCGGTTCATTCCTGCAGTACGAACCTTTGTACCTATCTTTGCCGGCCTTGGAAGCATGAAATACCGTACCTTTCTTACGTACAATATTATTGGGGCACTCCTATGGGGCACGGGCGTAACCTATTTGGGATATACACTCGGAAATATCTTTCCAAATCTTGAACACTACTTACTCCCCATTATTATTGGAATAATAGTTGTCTCCTCCCTACCAATTCTTATTGAATTAATTGATACCTACAGGAAAAAGACTTAGAGCTTTCCTTCCATTGAAGCTTTAACTGCGTTAATTATCGCATTGCGTTCATACTCCATACCCAGCCAGAAACCGAGTGCAAACACCCCAACAAAAAGCGCAATACTTATCAGTTGCGAGAAACGAGTAACGTTATTCCATTGTATATTCATATCTGTAGCATAACAGAAAAGACGGCCTGCTGGCCGTCTTTTCTGTTGCAGAAATACGTTGTGCGTTATTTCTTAAGTGACTCGTCGATAGCAGCCGCAATAGTAGCGTACGGTACTGCTCCAGAAAGAAGCTTGGTGCCGACGATAACGCTTGGCGTACCGTTAATTCCAAACGAAGATCCTTCAGCACGCGAATCATTCATAGACTTCGTGTACTCAGCCTTCTTACTTACCATAAGTGCTTTTACTTTTTCAGTGTCGATGGCAGGAACCTTTTCTTTAGTTACCTTTTCGATGGAAGCAAGGTCACCAAAGCCCTGATCTCCTTCATCGTCCTGAGCATCCATTACGGCAGTAAGCCACTCATGGTAGCTCTCCGGACTAGACTCCCATACCGCATGTGCGAACAATGATGCGGTTACAGAATCCTCTCCAAGGAACTGGAAGTCCTTGAATACAATTTTGAGCTTACCTGTCTTCACATAGTTCTCAATAAGCTGAGGAGTGATTGTTTGCTCAAATTGTTTACAAAATGGGCACTGGTAGTCAAACCAAACAACAAGTGTTGCTGGTGCCGTTGGACTTCCAATAAATGGCACCCCATCTGTTTTCACATCCTTCACATCTACCGCAATTGCTGGCTGCTGAGCACCTGGCTTAGCTCCTCCTCCCTGGCCAAACATGAACGCAAGAGCAATAATACCGGCTCCCACAATCACCGCGATCGGCGTGAGGTATTTCTCGATGAATCCACTAGATTTTGTCTGTTCCATAACGTTACGCAAATTCCCTTATTACCAATACTCCAAGTATAGCAGAAAGCCCGGAACCGCAAGGTCCCGGGCTTTCTGCTCCTTTTAGGAAGGATTACGATCCAATGAACGTAAGCGCCTTTCCAGCTTCACCAGCACGGCCAGTTCGGCCAATACGGTGAGTATAATCCTCATATGTTGCAGGTAGGTCGTAGTTAATAACATGCGACACACCAGAAATATCGAGACCGCGCGCAGCAACGTCAGTTGCTACGAGCACGTTTACTTCCCCACGCTTGAACATGCCAAGTGCCTTTTGACGAGCTCCATGTGTCTTATCTCCGTGAATACTTTCTGCACGGATACCAAGTCCACGTAGGTCCTTAGTGAGACGCTCTACCCCATGCTTGGTACGTCCAAACACGAGTACACGCTTACAGGCTTCCTCACGGAGAATCTCAGCAAGCTTATCGAATTTCTCAGATGCATGTGCACGAACCACATCCTGATCAATCGTGTGTGATGTCTCACGGGTTTTAACCGTGACACGCACAGGATTTTTAAGGAACTCTCCAATCAAGCGTTCAATGTCGCGAGACATAGTAGCCGAGAAGAAGAGGGTGTGACGAGTCGAACGCATCTTGCTCATGATGAAACGCATATCGTCGATGAATCCCATGTCGAGCATACGGTCTGCCTCGTCGAGCACGAGTGTGCCGAATTGAGAAAGATCGAGTTCACGACGCTCCATAAGATCCTTGAGACGTCCCGGAGTTCCGATGACGAAAGCTGGATTGCGACGAAGAACACGTACCTGAGGACTAATGTTCGCGCCACCTACACAGGTAACCGACGCAAGACCAAGTCCCTTAGCAAATCCCCAGAACTCTTCTTCAATCTGAATAGCGAGTTCACGGGTAGGCACCATGATAAGAATGCGCTCCGCCTGGTTAAGGGTACGGAATTTAAGCACCTTATCGATTAGCGGAATAAGAAACGCAGCAGTCTTTCCGGTTCCGGTGTTTGCAAGTCCAACAATATCTTTTCCTTCAAGTACATAAGGAATAGATTCGTCCTGAATAGGAGTTGGGAAGGTGTACCCCTTCTTTGCAATATTCTCCTTGAGACGCTCGTCGATAGCAAAACCGGCGAAGGCATGCACAGGAACGTATGCTTCTACGTGCTCAGGAGCTGTAGCCTTGTTGATAAGCTTTGATACGTCTACATCCATTTCCTGGTAGTTGCGTCGTCCGCGAGGAGCAGAGCTTGTGCGTGCCCCACGGTCGTTGCCGCCGTAGCTACGTCGCTCGCCTCCTGAATTTGAACCTCCACGTGAGTATCGTGAAGAACCGCCACCTGAAGGTGCGCGACGACGTGACTCTACAGGAGCAGTAGCAGGACGCTTAAATCCGCCCTCAAGAGCGAAACGCATGCCAGCTTCGTATGCGGAGCTGTTTTGTGGAGCGCGTCCTCCTGGACGACCTCCGCGTGATGCACCACCTCGACTATTGCCGCGGGGATGCGAATTACTTGATTGATTCATATTGAATTCGACTAGTGGAGGCGCGCCTTACGCGCTACTTCCTTGGTTGTAAGTACCAAAAACGCACCAAGGGCGTGTGTGGTTTCAACGTCTCGAGTTTCTCAGCCTTTGACTGGTCTCGAGGCAGTGGGTTGCACGCTCAAGACGGAAAACGTAAGGAGAAACGTTGTATGAGACCATTATAGCTCTAAACGTATATATAGCAAGGACCAGGAGGCACTACCTCCTGGTCCTTGAACTAGTCGACTTAGTGCAAACACGCAAGCTACGCAATTGGATTTTTACCCTGAATGAGTCGCACGAGCACCATAATCACCGCAACTACGAGTAGAAGATGTATAAATCCTCCAAGCGTATAGGAGGTCACAAGGCCAATCACCCACAGGAACAGGAGCACAACGGCAATGGTATAAAGCATGATTGAGTGAGATTAGGGAATAAGCCCAGGACCCGTTCGGCGGCCACGAGGGTTTCTCTATATTATGAAGTAATGCGTGAAGTCCTCATGAATGGTTTAGGGCGCTGCTTGCGCAGCGCCCTAACGAAAAAAAACGAGAACCCAGTAAAAACTACCTCCACTTAAGGTCAACCTTCTTCGAGGTTCGAATGGCGACAAAAATTGGAGTATCGTTTTCCCAGCGTTCTGCAAAGAACTTCGCAGCTTCTTCTCGCAGATATCGGTCGCATTCAAGACTACCCGGGAGAGATTCGGTCATGCGCGGGAGTTCCTCAGCCAGTATCTGGAAGAAGAACCTCCCTGCCCGGTTCATGTCCGTTCCTGCAATAGGGATTGGACCATCGTCTCCCCAGAAAGTGAGACTTGCAATAGCAATGTCACTTTCTTCGAGAGGATTTGGAATATTGCGTTTATCCGCAGCGGCTTGAACATTATCACGGTATGCCATCACTTGGTTCCTTTTGAAAATGTGCTCACTCGCCACACTACGTACCTTCTTTTGTATTGTCAAACTTACTGATCAAAACAAAAAATCCCGCAGACGCGGGATTTTTTGTTTTAAGGTATTCCTCTAACGGCGAGCCTTTGCGCGCTCTGAGTCGGTCAAATACTGCTTGCGGAGACGCACACTCTTTGGAGTAATTTCGAGGTATTCGTCGCTCGCCATTACTTCAAGACCGCGCTCAATCGTAAGTGTGAATGCTGGCACCAAGTTGATAGCCTCATCCATACCCGACGAACGAACATTGGATTGATTCTTTCCCTTAGTAGGGTTTGCCTGCATTTCTTCACCCTTCGAGGTGTTACCAATAACCATACCCTCGTACACTTCCGTAGCAGGAACAATGTACAGAATACCGCGCTCCTGAAGACCCCAGAGTGCGTATCCAAGCGCCTTTCCGGCAGCCATGGAAATCATGGAACCTACCTGACGCTTCTTAATCTCACCTGCGTATGGCTTGAAGCCGACAACGCGCGAAGAAAGAATACCCTCTCCCTTAGTGTCCACCACGAACTGACCGCGATATCCAAGAAGTCCACGAGTAGGACCTTCAAACGTAAGGCGAACCGCATTGTCGTTTTGGGTGAGGTTCTGGAGCACGAAACTACGTAGACCAAGACGCTCAATAATTGAACCTTGGTACTCGCTTGGTGTGTCGATGATGACTTCCTCAAACGGCTCAACCTTAACTCCCTCTTCCTCACGCACAATTACCTGTGGCTGAGATACCTGCATTTCGTATCCTGCGCGACGCATGTTCTCAAGCAAAATAGCGAGGTGAAGCTCACCACGTCCTGACACTTTGAAAGCGTCCGGAGACACAAAGTCCACCTTAAGTCCCACGTTCACTTCGAGCTCGCGCTCAAGGTACTCGCGAAGCTGGCGACTCGTCACAAACTTACCTTCCTTACCTGCAAACGGTGAGTTATTCACGAGGAAGTTCACGGTGATGGTAGGCTCGTCAATTGCAATAGCTGGCATAGGCTCAGTTGCCTCATCAGTGGTGATAGTTTCGCCAATGTAGGCGTCCTCAATTCCCGCAACGATAACAATGTCACCAGCTACCGCTTCAGGCACGTCCACGCGCTCGAGTCCCTTGAAGGTGAAAACCTTCGTGATTTTGGCAGTGCGAGTTTCACCGTCTGGCTTCTTTACCAAAATAGTCTGTCCTGCCTTCACGACACCCTCGTACACACGTCCGATAGCAAGACGTCCAAGGAAGTTGTCGTAGGCTAGGTTGAAGGTCTGAAGTTTAAGCGGCTTGTCTGCACTCTCTTGACTTGAGGTAGGAGCAACCTTCTCGAGAATGACATCGAGAAGTGGCATAAGGTCCTTACGCTCGTCATCAAGCTTTCGCATTGCAACTCCTTCACGACCAATCGCGTACACCGTAGTGAAATCAGATTGTTCGTCAGAAGCACCGAGTTCGAGGAAGAGCTCAAGCACCTGCTCCTCTGCCCAATCTGGATTAGCTGCTGGCTTATCAATTTTGTTGAGAACCACAATAGGCTTGAGTCCCAGTTCAAGAGACTTCTTAAGCACGAAACGAGTCTGAGGCATTGGTCCTTCCTGGGCATCTACAATGAGAAGCACTGAATCAATAGAGCGAAGCACGCGCTCAACTTCTGAACCGAAGTCGGAGTGGCCTGGGGTATCCACAATGTTGATTTTGGTTCCCTTGTACTCAATAGAGGTGTTCTTTGAGTAGATGGTGATGCCGCGCTCATGCTCAATCGTGTTTGAGTCCATAGACACACCCTCTGCCGCAGCTCCGGTCTGCTTCATGATGGCGTCAGTAAGCGTGGTTTTGCCGTGGTCCACGTGAGCGATGATGGCGATGTTGCGTATTTCCATAGTAGATAAAATAAAAATGCCCCTTGGGCGATTACTCACACAATACCTTTATATATATGAGTCGTCAATCGCAACCGAGGCTTATTTAAGGTATTTATTCACATTTGCGAGGTGTCCGGAATAGGATTTAGAGCAGTGAATGGTGCCGTTTGTGTCGTGTATGTAATAGATACAGTCGGTCTTTGCGGGGTGAAGCGCGGCATCGATACTTTCAAGAGAGGGATTTGCTATGGGGTGTGGAGGAAGCCCGACATGCTTATAGGTGTTAAAAGGAGATTCTAGTTTTTTGTCAGCAGAAGTTGGAACAGGCCACCAATTTCCTTTTTCACCTCGAATATACTGCAAGGTTGCGTCTACCTGAAGACCCATCTTCGCGTGAAGACGGTTCCAGAGAATACCAGATACAATTTCCTTATCGTTTTTAGCAGCCTCTCTCTCAATTAAAGAAGCGAGTGTGATGACATCTGTCCACGGAATTCCGCGCTTAGCCGCTTCCGCGGCGTACGGCGCAAACACGTCCGTAAATCTGCCGCGCAAGCGCCCCGCCACATAGGCCGGAGACTGATCGGTAGGAATAAGGTAGGTGTCACCGTAGTACACCCCTTCGATGAGACCTGCAGAAGGTGCGGTGTCCACGTTAATCCATTGAACCCGTTCATCCTCACTCCACCCAAGTTTGCGCACGAGTAAATCGGCTATCTGTTCTTTTCGCCATCCACTTGGAAACGTAACCCATGCCAGATACGGAGGAGACGCAAGGGCTTTTGCTATAGAGAGTGTATCCATGGCGGGCGAGAGCTTGTACCCACCTTCTTGGATACCTCTTCCTTTGTCATACAAACGAAACGCAAGCGAAAACGCCGTACTACTTTTTATAAATCCGGCGCGACGGAGTTCTCGCGTAATCTCAAAAACTGATGCGTCTGGCTTTACGATGAATTCTGTAGTTTCTCCATACTCGTTTGCAGGACCAAAAAACTGCGCGTACAGAAGCAAACTACCTATAAGAAGCGAGACACTTACTATAAGGGCCACTATGAGCGGACGTTTCCACCCACGCGAGGGTTTTACCCTGCGCACTCTTTCTATGAACTGGCCGAACTGCATGTCGTCCTATTGTACGACAGGCAAGCTATTTTTCCCCGAGGATAACTAATCGAGCAAGTTTAAGCTCATCATACGAGTACTTCCCTTTTAATTTTCCGAAAGCGGGAGCGAGCTTTTTATCCTCCCCCTCACCAAAGGCTGCTCTAATTTTTGGAAGCGCAGTACGCAACGTGTCTGGCAACAGTGCATCAATCTCTTCAGGTGAAATAAGTCCCCCTTCACGCAACTTCTCCAAGTGGTCGCAAATAGTTCCAAAAGTAAGGGCTCGTGTTGCGACAATATCCCCTAAGCTTTTTCCTTCTTTTATAAGTGTCAGTGTTTCGTCGTACGTACTTTTCTTTGGAGCTCGAGCAACATTCCCTTCTACTGCCTCAACCGTTCCACCAGAGGCCTTAATAAAACGCTCCTGCATTCCAACTAGTTCTTCGGAAGCATCAAGTGCTTCAAAAGCACGGCGTGCTCCCTCGGACTGCTCTCTGAATGAGCGATCCACACGAAGCACATCGGGATGCACCTGCATTGCCCCTTCACTCCACCCAAGCAAGCGCAAACCTTGCAGAGTACGAACACGTGAGAGCGCCACGTATCCTTGCCCATATTCAAATGCACGCGACAGATCCATTGCGGCGGCATCCATACTCATACCCTGACTCTTGTGCACGGTAATAGCCCACGCAAGACGAAGTGGGACCTGTGCAAGTTTTGCACGTACCTTTCCATTCTCCTCAACTGCCCAATCAACGGGAGCAATCACCAGTTCGCGCCCATCGCGCGTTTCGATTATCGGGTATCCCGTTCCCATCTCGTACCCAATGACACTTCCAAGTGTACCGTTTACATATCCAACCGCTGGATTATTTTTTGTACACATTACGATTGCACCTTCTTTGAGCGCGAGTGTTTCTGGAGACAAGCAGCCACGTTTGAGTGCGTCCGTAAGTACGGAAGGTCCGGTAGCACTCATTGCAAACGAATGCGCACGCGCGGGGAGCGACGCCAACTTCTCATCGTTAATACGGTCAACGTCCGCATTATGGGTAAACAGTCTTGGAGTCTCGTCATCTACTTCGTCTAATTCAGCTTCGCGCGACGTAATAACAGACACATGCGTGTGATCCCACTCCCCACTACGAATAGCAGCCAGAACATTCAAAAACACTGAGTCTTCCTGACGGTGCTGTTCTGTGAGGTAACACACCAGCGGATTAAGTAATTTCCATGCGGGGGATTGAAACGCAAAACCGGTAGGATTGCGCGACACCGGTGGTAGCTGGAAAAAGTCACCCACGAGCACCGTCTGCACACCGCCCATTGGAAGATCGGTATGGCGCACCTCTTTAAGTACCGCGTCCACCATCGCAAGTACTTCTCCTGAAAGCATTGAGACCTCGTCAATAATAAGCACCTTCGCCTTTTGTAAGCGCTTCGCCACATGTTCTTTAGATGCAATAGAGTCGAGCAACTCTGGCGTCATTCGCTCGTTAATGCCAATGCCACTCCACGAGTGAATAGTCATGCCACCCACATGAGTAGCGGCAATGCCCGTTGATGCGGTGATGGAGGGCTCTATGCCGTGACTGCGAAGCCACGCCACATACGCGTTTACCGTATGCGTCTTCCCGCTTCCCGGTTCACCGGTAAGAAATACATTTGCTCCGGTTTGTAAAATAGTTAGTGCTTCGTTTTGAGTCATGAGAGAGAGTATTCAAGATACAGCGGCGCGTGGTCAGAGACTTCGTCGGGGAGTACTGTGAAGTCAAGCACTTCAATTCCTTCGCTCACAAATGCGTAGTCCGCAAATTTCTCCGACTTTGTATAGTGACTCGTGCGCGTAGAAACTATTCCGTATTCATTTATAAGGTTTCGCAAACCTATTTTTTCTATTCTCTTAAGAGAATCTGTATCGGGACGAAGATTAAAATCTCCCACGAGTACGGTCGGGTTTGGCAACTTGGAAACAAAACCTGCGATTCGATCAGATTGTTCCAAACGCTCGTCACAATCACCCTTACCCTTTCCGTTCCATAAACCATGGAGTTGGATAAGGGTATGTAATTTATTCTCAATTTCAATTGTAACGTACTGAAGGATGCGTGCATGGTCACCAAACTCTTCCGGAGAGATATAGCCCTGTTCTTTGTATATATACAAGTCGCCTTCTTCTGTGACTTTTATGTCTCTCTTTATGAAGAGAGCGAGCCCGAAGAAGTCATGAAAGTGTGGACGATAAAAGACTTTGTACTCGGAAAGAATCGCAGAGATATCAGATAAGAGCGTCGGAACTCTTCTATTAAGCCAGGAACCGCCTGTGTTTTTATCCAGCATCTCCTCTCCGCCATTCCATACTTCTTGTAGACAAAAGATGTCTACGTCTTTGTGTGCAGCAAAAAAATCAAGAAGTGATTTGACCCCTGCCTCACCTCCCCACGTATTGAGCGAAATAACCTTCATGGAATTACTGCGTCACTACAAGAAATGAGAATCGGTACTCAGACTGCTTTGTAGAAAGCTTGGAATTTTTATCGGGAGTAACTTTTACGAGCGTTATCTGTCCTCCGGGAATACTTTCTGGGGTTACAAGCGTAACCACTTTCTCACTTGTTGAGCTTCCTATGCGCACACTTACTCGCACCGTACCGGCCTGGATACACTGCACGTCCGTAGGACACCTACTATCTTCGGTGAGTGCGGTAGGAGTAATGGTCCAACCATGACTTGTTCCTGTTTCCCCAAGAGCAAGAGTAAACACTCCCGTAGTGTCGGTCGTAACATCATTAGATGGTTGCGACGACGTCGTGGTCGCAACTGGTGGTTCGATTACTTGGGGCGCTTGTACCGTGCGCGGATACTGCATGATGTAGGAGACCATAGAGAACACGAGCACTACCACCGCACCAATAATCCATAGATACATAAACGTGTGGTGTGGCTTTTGATCGTGATTCAACATATGTCCCAATACTACCACCCCACCCCATGTGCATGTGCAAGCTTGACCGCGCGATAATTGACATATCTAATATTTTGGTATACAATATATGTCTCTATGAAAGAACTCGCTTCCCGCCTTTCAGGCGCTCTCTCTTACTCAACTGCTAAAGCCACTCGCGGGTGGAAGAAGTACCGTTCTCTAAAAATCTGGCAGCAAGTAGCTATCGGGGTACTTCTGGCCATACTCCTCATAGGAGGGATTTCACTACTCAATGGCTTCGGCGGTGCTAAAGCACAAACAGACGAACCCCGCACGGTCACTCTCGCAACCGCAGGCTCACTTTCAGGTGGTGGGGACGGAACTAGTGTTATAGGTACTATTCGTTCAGTAACCGAAGCCGATATCCTCGCTGAAAGCGGCGGGAAGGTTCGCTCTGTTCGCACAACGCTTGGCGCTAGTGTTCCTGCTGGATTCATTATTGCAGAGCTAGATAATGCGAGTCAGCGCGCTACCGTACTGCAGGCAGAGGGTGCGTATGACGCGGCTATTGCGGCGAGAAACGCAGTGTCTCCTAAGGACACTTCCCTTTCTGTACGAAACACCTACCGTTCTGCCTTTACCGCTCTCGATAGCGCATACGCAAGTCAAATAGATCTCTTCTTTGGTGGCCCCACTCCTTACGGACCAAGTCTCCTTATAAATGCAGGAATGTTCCCAATGGGATATCTATCCGGAAAACGTCAAACACTTCAAAACAGTATAGATGAGTGGCGCACCCAGCAAGCTACTGCAGCAACAACTGAGCCTGAAGTACTTCTTGATCAAGCACAGAAGGTCGTTGATGCTACCTCTGCTTTTCTTGCGGACCTTGCCCGCGCTGCCAACGATTCAGATTCCGGCGCCTCTACTTCGCAGATGACAGCTCTTGCCTCTGCTCGTGCAACCGTAAACCAGCAGCAAGCAGCACTAGCTGCCGCACGCGAGGCATATCGTGGCAAAAGTATAAGCTCTACAGCATCAGTTGATGCTTCGGTAAAACAAGCACTTGGTAACCTCCGAGGTGCTCAGGCACAGCTTGAAAAAACACTTGTGCGTGCACCTATATCTGGCACCGTAAACTTTCTTCCTATTCGCGTCGGCGACTATGTAACAGCGTTCACACACGTAGCTACCGTGGCGCAGAATGGTTCACTTGAGTTAGTTACCTATATTTCTGAAGATGAACGCACCCAAATCTCCGTAGGTGAAAAAGTTACCGTTGAAACTCGTTACACAGGAATCATCACAAGCATTGCGCCAGCACTGAGTCCAACAACACACCAAATTGAAATCCACATTGCTATTAGTAATCCTGACGCCTCGCTGGTGAACGGCCAGTCAGTACGCATCACTCTTCCTGGTGCCGTGAAGGCAACAACCGAGAATGAAGGTCCTCTCCTTCTTCCCCTTGCAAGTGTAAAGTTGCGCACTAATGATCGCGTAGTGTTTAGCGTAGACGAGCAGGGCCGTCTTGTAGAACACGCAATTACTACGGGAGAAGTTCGAGGTGGCGCTATTGAAGTGCTTTCAGGTATTAGCGCAGGCACCCGCATAGTTACCGACGCACGAGGCTTGTCGGCAGGACAGAAGGTATCTATCGCGGACAACGCCTCTCTGTAACATGACCAATTTCTGGAGTTTCTTTCTGAAGAAGCAGACCTTCACGGTATTTCTGATGCTCGGTCTTTTGGCGGGCGGTCTGTATGCCGTAATCGTCATACCTAAGGAATCTAGTCCAGATATCACCATTCCCCTTGGTGTTGTTGCAACGGTACTACCGGGCGCTTCCTCGAGCGACGTTGAGCGTTTAATTACCGACAAAATAGAAAGCGGCGTACTGGGTGTAGAGCACGTGTCAAAAGTTACCTCCACCTCAGGTGACGGGGTATCGGTAGTCTCTGTTGAGTTCGACGCTACTGCAAATATTGATAAATCCATTCAGCTCCTTAAAGACGCAGTGGACAAGGTGCGCCCAGAACTTCCTCCAGAGGCTCTAGCACCTACCGTCTCAGATGTTAACTTTGCTGACCAACCAATTCTTATTGTTTCTGTATCGGGCAAACTCACCCCAGAAGAACTGACGACGCTTGGAGACGAAGTTAGTGACGAAATTAAGCGTGTGTCCGGAGTGTCTAAAGTTTCTGTGTCGGGAATTCGTGACCGAGAGGTGCAGGTTATTGTTCGGGGCGCGGCGCTTCGTCAATACAACCTCTCCCTTTCTGACGTAACTTCCGCATTGCGTGCGGCTGGAGTTTCTTCTCCCGCCGGCTCTATTACCGTGGACGGAATTAACTATGCAGTACGTTTTGAATCCGGACTTCTCACAACCGATGCGGTAGCAGGAATTGCTATCGCTGGTCCTGGTGGAAGCACACTCCATGTGCGTGACGTTGCAGACGTTAAGGACGGACTGGAAGATCCAAGCACCTATTCTCGTGTCTCAGTAAACGGCTCACCCGCCGACCCTTCACTCACTCTCACCATCTACAAGAGTCGTGGTGGAAATATTGTTGAGACCGGTCATGCAGTGGAAAAGAAGCTTGCTGACTTGGAGAAGGGAATTTTAGAGGGAACTAAAACAGTAATTTCTTACAATGGTGCAGAGGAAGTAAATAAAAGTCTCGTGGAGCTCACCCGAGCGGGTGTTGAGACCGTGGTTCTCGTTATGCTCGTACTCTTGTTTACTCTTGGATGGAGAGAGTCTCTCGTAGCAGCTGCCTCTATTCCCCTTTCATTCCTAGTGGCATTTATTGGCCTCCTGGCTTCTGGAAACACCCTCAACAACGTATCCCTCTTCTCTCTTATTCTTGCGATCGGTATTCTCGTCGACTCCGGCATTGTGGTTGTGGAAGCGTTCCATACCCGTTTGCTTGCCTTTGGCGACAAACAAAAAGCAGCACGCGCTGCCATCAAAGAGTATGCGTGGCCGCTTATCGCAGGAACGTTTACGACCATTGTGGTATTCATTCCCCTCTTCTTCCTTTCCGGTATCGTTGGTAAATTCCTTGCGTCTATTCCGTTCACGGTTATTTTCGTGCTTCTTGCGTCAATCTTTGTGGCACTTGGGTTCGTACCGCTTCTCGCTATTTTCTTCGTAAAGGATACGCACTCAGTCGCGCAAGACCGCCAGGAAAAATACAACCAGATAGCAAAGACGTGGTACGAAGGATATTTGACTCGCATGCTCAACGCTAAAAAGAGTCAGAACAAATTCTTCATTACGCTTGCAGTTCTCTTCGTAATCGCTATTGCGCTTCCTTCAACCGGGCTATTGAAATCCATATTCTTCCCTGCCGCCGACTCCGACTATGTCTACGTGCAGATAGAGAAGCCACAAGGTAGCGACCTTGCGAGTACTGACCTCTCAGTACGTGAAGTGGAAGAACTTCTCTACACCAACCCAAACGTAGCTTCATTCGTAAGTGAAGTAGGGGCTGGTAGCTCCTTTGCAGGAGGCTCTGGCTCGGGCCCTACAAGTGGTAGCAACATTGGAAACATCACGGTGAACCTTCCAAAGCACCACAAACAAACAAGCGCCGATTTTGTGACTGAGCTACGAGGACAGCTTGCTCAAATTACATCAGCAAGTATTACGGTGAGTGAACCGGCTGGTGGCCCGCCTTCTTCTTCACCAATCACTATTACATTCTCAGGAGACGACTTGAATGCTCTGTCGTCCACTGCCGATAATGCCGTACATGTACTCTCCGACATCCCGGGGGTGGTGAATCTAGACTCAGATTCCAAGCACTCGAGCGCTGAGTTTGTGGTAACGCTCGATGGTGCTAAAGCTGCAGAGCTTGGGGTGTCTCCTCTGACGGTCACAGATACGCTCCGCACCGCGCTCTTCAGTACGAAAGCTACATCTATTCGTACCGGAACAAATGATATTGAGGTGCGAACCAAGCTCGACTTAAATCCAAACTACAAGGATTCTTCAGAGACCACTCATGCCTCCATTGATGCGGTACGCGAGCTTACCGTTGTTGGAGCCCATGGACCCGTTCCTCTTTCGGCCATTGCAACAATTACGTACCAATCCGCTCAATCAAGCATAAAGCACGAAGCGGGTACTCGAATCACCACCGTAACCGCAGAAGTAGACCCTACTGCAAACGCTATTGAAGTAACCAAGGAATTCCAGAAACAGTTTACGCAGGACAAGATTGGTACGGGCGTGGTTATGAAGTTGGGTGGAGCTAGCGAAGACGTGGGTAAGTCATTTATCGAACTCTTCGTAGCGCTCATCGCTGGAGCAGCGCTCATGCTCTCAATTCTCATTCTTGAATTTAACTCATTCCGTCAGTCGTTCTACTTGCTCGCCATTATCCCCCTTTCACTTGTGGGAGTCTTCTTCGGACTTACCCTTGTAGGGCAACCGCTTTCACTTACATCCATGCTTGGCGTTATTGCTCTGGCAGGTGTGATTATTAACCACGCCATCATTCTCATGGATTCCATCGCTCGCATTCATATTGAGCACCCAAATTACTCCCTCCAGGAAGTAGTCGTTGCCGCCTCTTCTACTCGTCTGCGTCCTATTCTCCTTACAACGGTGGTAACCGTGATTGGTATGATTCCGCTCGTCTTCGCTTCGGCATTCTGGGCACCGCTTGCGTTTGCGATTATGGCCGGTCTCGCCTTCTCACTTCTCCTAACACTCGTACTTATTCCCGTGTTGTACTACCGCTGGCCGGGCAAAGAGGTGCGCGCACGATACCTTACGCAACCACAAAGTCAGGAGTAACGCGCGATATACGCGGGCACGTCGAACTTTTTTTCGCACCCACTACGAGCCATGTAGCGAACCGTGCCAAAAATCTCACGGTTAAACCAGGGTCGGTCATGAACACCACCGATGCACCACGCTATACCTGCGTATCCATTAGGGTCTCGTCCATCAAGCTGGTACGTATCATTCAAACGTATAGCATGCGCTAGTGCCTCCTCGGGTGAAGTACTCCATTCAAGAATTTTCTTTCCCCAATACATACGCATATATCCGTGCATAGTACCTTCCCTCACAAGCTGTAGTTGCGCAGCGTTCCATAAAGAGTCATGAGTTAAAGATTTAGCTAATTGCCCATAGGTATAGAGATAAGGACGTATATCCGCGCGATGTGCTTCTAGGGTATTCCTCGCCCAGTCAGGAAAACCCTCCACAGTGTCGTACGCGGGCGTATACTCACAAAAGTTATCCGCAAGCTCCCTTCGTACGATAAGTTCTTCAATAAAACTTTCTGCACTTCCCTGTGCCTTTCCAGAACCATTGCGACGGGGATCCATGAGGCGAGAGAGTATCTGCGCAGGCGCTTGCTTTGCCTGCTTATGATGTAGTGCATACGCGCGACACACACGGAGAGCCACGGTTGCAGGAGCTATGTGTCCAAAATGCAGGTAAGGAGACAGTCCCGATTGTCCATCTTGATTTGGATCATTTCTTGCGTCTCCATAAAGGAAAAGGTTCTTTTTTATAAAATGCTCAAGCGTGTGCATGCCAGCAGCATGTCCGGGAGACGTGTGTGCAACTTCAGTCACGTGAGGAGTGAGCCCTTTGCAAGTACGTACTTTTTCCCAATTGATATCTGGAACCTCACCCTTATATGTCGGAACCGAGGCTAGTACACGGGGAAATGGCTCAAGAAATTGGGGAGCTAATCGCGCTAGTTTTGGCCGGATAGTGCGTGCAGCATATTCTGGCTTCGCTGACGTTACCCATACCGGAACAATATTATGTGCATCTACCTGCACTACCGGACATTGCGCAAGTTCCACTACATCAGAGAGCCATTCCTTTTGAATACGTAATGGCGAATAGTCCGTAACTACGGTATGAGCATTATGCTTTAGCACAAAGGCTATTACCGCCTTAGCGTCTCCGGTACACAAGAAAAAAGGCGTTCCTGCATCACTACAAGCCTGCGACACCTCTTGCAAACCTCCTATCTTAAAGCTGTGCTGACGCATGCCGCCACCTAAAAATCCTGGAGAAATATTATAAAGAACAATAAGGGGAACCTTTGCCTTGTGTGCAAGGATGCGCGCATGAATGTATGCCCAATTATCCGAAATACGGCAATCGCGGTTCATCCAATACACTACCGGGCCATTTCCTTGCCTCTCAGCACTGTTAAGGGTTCTAATTCTCTCTTTTCGTACCATGAAGTAATCATACCCCGTCTCTCGAAGATGCTACACTAATCTCATGAACCAAAAGAACGGCAAAAAGGTCCTCATTGTAGAAGACGATAATCTCCTACTCGTCACACTTACCCATCAGTTTGAAGAAGCTGGGTATGAGGTAGCGACCGCTCTCAATGGAGAAGAAGGATTGCGTAGTTTTGAGTCCGAAAAACCAGACGCGGTTGTAATGGATGTAATGATGCCTAAGAAAGACGGCATACAGATGCTTGAAGAAATTCGCGAAACACATCCCGAGAACAAAACTCCTTTCATTATTTTGAGTAACGCAGGCGATATGGATTATGTCGCTCGAGCTATGGAAAGTGGCAGTGTCGCGTATGTAGTGAAGTCAGACCGACAGATAGACAGCATCGTAAAATTAGTTGACGAGAAGCTTGGTCTTGTGGGTCTTACCCGGGAATAGTGAGTGTAAAGCGGGCTCCTTCACCAAGGGTCGACATAACGTTCACCGATCCACCATGGAGCTCAGCAGCTGTTCGCGCTAGATAGAGTCCTAGTCCACTTCCATACTGACCGGAACGTACTGCAGCTTCAGTACGATGATAGCCTTCGAATATGTGAGCTTGGTCATGCGCAGACATGCCAGGACCTTGATCAACAAAGCAGAAAACATGCATACGCGGCGAGCGTTCATACGCAATCCGAACTTCAGTGTTTGGATTTGTATATTTTACGGCGTTTGCCATGAGGTTAAAGAATACGTGATGCATGGTTTGAGGGTCAGCACGAAACACTCCAGCCTCCTCCACACTAGGATCAATAACAATACGCACTTCCCGTTGCATGGCAGATAGTTCCAAACTCTCGACAATCTCATGTACAAATGAAGGAATATCGATATCTGATTTTTTAAGTACGCTTACACCACGACTTTCAAAGGCCGTTACATCGAGCAGATTGTTAATCCTCGCAATAAGCATGAGACAGCCCTCGTGCACGCGTTCAAGCGTAGTTCTTAATTCTCCGGCAACGGGATTCGTTCTACTGGAAAGCATAGACTCAACAGCCCACCGTATGCCCGTAAGAGGTGTCCTGATCTCGTGAGACGCAATGGAAAGAAACTCTGCTTTCTGGGCTATGGAACGGTATTCCCGCGCATGCATCCGTTCTGCTGCGGTAATGAGCACCAGAAGTAAAAGAGCAACGAGTAAGGGCAGAAGTGAGTACGCAACAACATCCGTAACATATTGTGAGGCCGGCAAATCAAGTCCGAGTAGTGCAATAATCTTTCCAGAATCGTCACGCACGGGAGCATATGCCGAAATCCAGACTCCCCACCGGTCGCGATCAGGACCTTCCGTTACCGGAATACCTGTTTCAAACATGTCGTGCATCGCAGGCGAAGCTTCTTCGTATTCTTGACCAGGTGGCGAATAGTCTTGCGAAGATGGGTTTTCAGAGTCTGCAAAGAAAAAAATATTTCCGTTTGAATGCGTACCTACCAAGTAAGCAAACCGTACATCACTATTAACCTGCCGTATGCGGGTCAGGGTGTTCTTCACTCGCGCATACGCAGGAGTGCCGAGGTCGTATGAAGCACCGGCAAGTTCCTCTATATCTGCCTTGGGAAACATCTCCGCAACGGTTTGTGCACGATCTTTAATATGTTCGCGTCCCGACTGATCTATCTGGGTATACACATACGCAGAAGACAGTACTCCAAGCGACACAATCACTAGAGCTACGAGTGCGTACCCAAGCGCATTAGGGCGCCGTATCTGTGAAGGAATAAGCATGTCTCTCCAGTATACGGCGGAGAGTCTTCACTATAGTGAGTTATCCCTCCGTTACGTCACCCAGGTATTCTTCGTGATCAGCCTCTGCTTCGGCCTTTGTGGCATGTATGGTGCCGTCTGCGTGATGAGGAGGAGCGTAGAGCGAATAAAGCTTCAGAGGCTCACTGGTAGAGGTATTGATGATGTTATGGAGCGTGCTTGCAGGAATAACCACCGCATACCCGTCAGAAAGTACGTGCTCAACTCCATCGAGCACCGCCTTCCCTTCTCCCTCCTCAACACGAATGAACTGATCCTGTCCGTGGGTCTCCTCACCAATGTCGTCTCCTGCAGGAATAGACATGACGACAAGTTGCATATACGCAGAGGTATACAGCACTTTGCGAAACGCTTCGTTTTCTAGAGCTTCTTCTTCAATGTTTCCTGTATATCCAGTCATATAAATAAGGGTTACTTAAACAATAGTAAGAGTGTACCTGCTACGGTAAGAATAATACCGAGCACACTTCGCACAGTCAGTGCTTCACCTAAGAATGCGGCCGCAAAGATAATAATGAGTACGACACTCATCTTATCGAGCACAGCCACCGCACTTGCCGGACCTATCTTAAGCGCCATAAAGTACAACACCCATGATGATGCACCGGCAAGTGCTGAAAGGAAGATGAAGACCCAGGCCCGTGTACCCACTAAGGCCGGATTAAAGCCCTCAAATTTGCGAAATAAGAATCCTGCAGCCACAAGAATAACTGCCATTACTACACCCCGAATAATAGTGGCGAGGGTAGGATCAATATCCTTAAGGCCAATTTTTCCAAAGATGGCGACGGCAGCTGCAGCTACTGCGGAGCCTGAAGCGTAGATAATCCACATACCACTATCCTAGCACTAGCCACCCAAAAGAAGACCAGCAAGGAGTGCTCCTGCCCATCCCATAACTGATGCTGCGCCACTTACCAGTAGAGGCAAACGCTCGCGAGACGTAAGTGAGGCGAAGCTACGGGTTGTCGCTAGTGAAGCAATTTTTCCAATAAACAAACCATTCACAATGAGCACGAAGACAAAGCCCATCTTAATCAGGAATACCGGATTCTGAAGGTAGTACGTAAGTCCTCGCAGCGCCATAAGTCCACCCGTAAGAATAACGAGAGCAAGACCAATACTTACTATCGTGTGCAATAGTTCAATTCGCTTCGCATCAAGTAATTCCTTCTTACCGAGCATCCACATGAGCCCCTGTTCGTCCGAATACAGCACCGTAAGACCGGTCACCGATATCGCAAGTATATGCAAGATAATCATGGTAACTATTTAAGTGTTCCGATTTTGAAACTTGCAAGCTCAGCTTCAGGGCGGCGTTGCCCACCATGCTGCCCACTAAAAGATGCTGAGCCGTCTGTGCCGCAAAGCGAAAGAATGGCAGATGCACCTCCGGGATGTTTGGCTATCCAAGCAGTAACGTCGTACACATTCCCGTTAATGGTCGTCCAACAACTCTGAGCAGAGGCATGCGTGGCAATGTCAGTCATGGAGTACATACCCGTTACTGTAGGTGTGGGTTCAACCGTGGTCGTAGGAGTTGGAGATTTTGAGGTGTCGCCTGGCTCGGGCACGTTCGCTTGGGGTACCGATACTTCCGGTGCGGGTAATGAAACCCTGTCCGTTGGTGTTGAGGAAGTGGTCATATAGACAGCGCCCAATATGAGAGCGACCACGGCAAGCGCCACAGGAAAGAGATATGAGTGCTTCATAAAAAAGTGTTTTTGTAGTGTAACAGATTCTGCCTCTTATAGTACGCAGTGAATAGCTCATTTCTTGCATGTAACGCACACAATAGTAAAAGCGCCCTCTCGGGCGCTTTTACTATGAGGAGAAGCGTACGCTTAAAAGAGTCCGAAGCCGAAACCTGCGAGGTAGATACCTGCGAGTACTGCTACGATACCGCTCACCATAAACCACTGCTTATTTCCGAAAGAGCGAACCATCTTCTGAACGCTCTTTACAGGGAGTGCGAGGTAGATAATACCTTCTACTACCATCATGTATCCGATAAGGGAAATGAGTCCGGTAGGAGTCATTGATACATCCTGGAAGGCAAGCACAACGGCAAGACCTGCGACAAGTGAGAGTGTTCCAAGAACAATCGTGAGTGCACGGTTCTTCACCAGATCCATAACTGCTGGCATGACTGACTTCTTCTTCGTGAGCACGAGTACACCCATGATGATGAGGTAGAGACCGAACAGCTTTGCAATGAATACTTCGAGCATACAGATTAATTAAGTAGGTATACCGTAACGATACCACCTGATTTCTTCATACTACGAGTTATACACTACATTTTTGGATGAGAGAGTGGGTCAAATATTGAAGGTGGGAGCACCTTTCCACCTAGAATTTGGGCAACACGAGCACCTCCCATGATGGATGGAAGTAGTCCAACACCATTGCAACCAAGATTATAAAGGAGTGCTGGATGGAGAGGTTCTACACCCACCCGTCTCACTCGGTTAGGGGTGTATCCCATCAAACCATGCCAACAAAATGAGTGGTCTGTATTTTCTGCAGTGTAGAGTCGGTACCCTTTTCTTAGAAAGTCATGAATTTCTTCTTTCATTTCTTCGTCGCATCCATGGGTACGTGAGTAGAGAGCAAGATTTGGGAGCACTTTATCTGGACCCCCCGCACAAACCAGACTCCAAGCATCACTTCCCTCGTGTTCGTGAGGTCTGCGGGTTAAATAGAAATACGGATCCCCGGTAGGGTCCTTTTGTATGTGTGCGGGTCGAGGATAGTAACTGATTGCGGTAGCAGCAGTGGCGCGTGGTTCCAAGTATCCCGCCATATATCCTATTCGTCCGCGTACTTCGTGATGAAATGCAGTATTTATATCCGAACCCTGTTCGTTATAAATAGTGAAATTTTCAAACCCGTTAGTTGCAAGAACCACACGCGAAGCACTAATAGTCTTTCCCATCGCAGTGAGCGTAGCGCCCTTTTCCTTCAAACGAACATCCGTTACGGCAGTTCCCTCGTGAAGTCTGAATCGCTCTTTGTAGGTTGCGAGTAAATATCCCGTAATTTCTTCACTAAGGAGAGCGCTGTTTGCACATCCCTTTTGAGAAGCTATAGCCGCCACATATTCACTTTGGGGCGTCTCAAGAAGCGTGAGTACATCATCCCTACTACCGAGCTCGTATAGTCCTTCAAATTGAGAAGGAATGGATGAAACCTCACTCCACTCTCGCGATACAATAGTTCGCTCCGGAGCGAGACCGCCAATTACACGCAACCGGGTATCTTCAAGATGTTCTATGAGTTGCGGAAGTGTACTCACTCCTGCGTATCCGGTAAAACGGTGAATAGGCGTAGAGAGCTTCGCATGACGTACCACTTCGTCGAGAAGTCCCCAAGCGTCCTCGACTGCACGTTGCCCGTCTGAAGCCAGGGTAAGTCCAAATTCTTGTACTAGTGTTGCAAACGATCGTTCAAAGTAGGTGGCGAGTTGTCCGGCATTGTGTCCGGTTGCGCCGTGCGCTATTTTATCAGCCTCAAGTAGTAGTACTGCGTGGTCGGTATCGCGAAGCGTGAAAAACGCAGTCATTATTCCCGCAATACCTCCGCCCACAATTACCACATCAGCAACAAGATCTTCTTCAAGAGGAGTGACGGGGCGCGTTCTGTTCAATTGGGAAATCCAGGGGGAATGATTGGGAAGCATATTCTGTCTATTCTATCAGGACAGCAGAAAACGCGCCCGGACAGAGCGCGTTTTCTGCTGTGGCTTCTACATTTACTGTTTGTACCAAGCTGTTTGCCACTCCTTCATCTGGGCGATTTCCTTTGTCTGTGCTTCGATAATGTCAGTTGCCATTTTTTGAAGCTCAGGATGCTTCCCTTTTGCTAGCACCGCTTTTGCCATGTCGACCGCGCCTTCGTGATGGACAATCATCTCCGCTAGGAATGCCTTATCAAGCTCATCACCTTCCTTGCCCGAGAGACTACTCATCATACCTGCCATTTCGTCATGCATGGACATAGACGTATCAGTCATTTCCCTTCCGTCGGACATCTTATGTACAGTTGTTCGAGGAGTACTAGACCCCACCAGATACCCCATACCCGCACTTACCACTACCAGCAATACAATCAGTAATCCTGTGTTTGTTTTCATATTCATAGACTAAGAGGCTATTTTTTGCGAGAAGGTGGAAGTGGAATAAACACACTGGTTCGCCTCTTGTACGCTTCCCACTCAGGGTTCCCTGCAAAGCGAGCCTCAAGAAGAGGTACGCCCGACACTTTCAAAAGCAAGAACGTAATGAGCATCGCCCCAACAAAGGGCACGAGAGCAAGGGGCAATCCTGCGGTAAGTATGAGCGTGTCATAGGCAACGAGCGAAAGCGCCCACCACATAAGTGACTCGCCAAAATAGTTGGGGTGGCGAGTAAATCGCCACAGACCCTTACTCATGACATGACCCTTATTTGCCGAGTCCTTCATAAATTTTCCTAATTGGGCGTCTCCGATTGTTTCAAAAAGAAATCCAATTATCCACAAGGAAAGTCCTATCATGCCCGCGGTTCCCAGCCCCACCTCTCCTCCATATACGTTAAGCAGTGTTACCGGAAGCGCAACGACGGCTATGACGGCACCCTGCAACATATACACCTGCAAGAAACTCCGTACCGCGAAGTGCCTACCCCACTGTGCCCTCCACTTCGCATATCTAAAATCTTCTGGCTTTCCTCGACTGCGTAAAAATATACGAAGTGAGAGTCTCAGTGCCCACACCGAGGCAAGAACGCTCACGATAAAACCAATAACGCTTTGTGTGCCGAATAGATAGGTAGTCCACGCAAGGAGCGCAAAACCCCACCCATACGCAATATCGGCAGTGCCGTTATCCCTGCGAATAAGTGAAATACCAAATGCCACACACATGTAGCAAAACAATAGACCGAGAGATATGTATAGTGCTTCCATACCTATAGTATATCTCACCTGGAAACCCAATTTGCAGAGTGGTAAAGAGTATAAAAGTTGGGCCGGGGTGTATATCACCCCGGCCCCGTTAGAGCACCTCAGTCGTTGGCTGGAAACATGGTGAATCTGCCCGTTTTCTTCTTTTTGGGCTGGCGCATCCAACCTCCTCGAATCGTCCACGCGAGTCCACCGCCAACGAAGACGCCGATGGCAAGGAGTCCGACAACTGCCCCCAAAGGGCCGGCCGAAAAAATACCCATGATTTTTCCCTTCTAACACCTGCTATTATTATATATAGGTATATTGGTTTAGTCAAATGTTACCCATTGGACCTGGTTCTGTCGTATATACGTAAAAAGGCCTCAGAGAGGCCTTTTTACGTTGCAATTTCTTCTTACTTTTTCTTGGAAACTTTCTTTGCTACCTTAGCAATTTTTACTTCTTTCTTTGCAGCGGGTGCCTTTTTTACTTCCTTGACTTCCTCCTTTTTTGATTTCTCCGTAGAGCCAGAAAGAATCGAAGAGTATGCGGTGTTTGAGAGCTGTGCACTTAGGTGTTCAATTTTCGCATGAACTGCTTGAAGCTCCTTAAGGATTGCACCGATACGGTAATCCTCCACTGGTGCAGCCGCACGAGCAGGTGCACGATCGTTTCCGTATGAAGGACGGTCGTTTCCGAAACTCTTCTTCTGGAAGGAGTCGCGAGGAGAACGCTCGTCGTCACGCACGAAACAATCTTTGCAGTACACCGGCTTCATACCGTTTGGACGGAATGGTACCTCACAAGCGTTCTGGCACTTTGCACACGAAGTCTTGTAGAGCTCCTTTGGAGCATCAAATCCACGACTGTCTTGGCGTCGGTCACCACCAAAGTTTGAGCGACTAGCGCCACCACGGGAAAATCCGCCTGGCTTGCTGTCTCTACTAAATTTCTTCTTGAATTCGGACATGGTGAGTATGATTGAGTTAGTATGTTAATTATATCATACTGTTTGCAAAAAGCAATATCACTCCTCACCCGCCCAAAGACGTTGTAATGGAGCCCTAATATTCGATCGTTATAGGTACCAACATGGAAGCATCCTTATCAGGAAGTCCCGAAGGATTATCTTTCTTGAGCACGAGAGTAGCGGCACCCATATAAGAATTAGGGGCAGAAATCTGGGCTTTGTAAGGTACAAATTCCGTAGTCATCCAGTCGCCCTGGGCCTGTGCTATTCCTGTAGCGATAACTTTTCCATTTTGGTCGCGCAGCTCAATAGGAAAAGACGCTTCGAAATACCACATTCCGCGAGCCTTCCCCATCACCGTAAAGCTCTTTCCGGTAACTGCACCAGGAAAAGGGTTCTCTATAGTAATAGCTTCCGCGCTCGCGTTCACATACGTAGCCTCTACAGGTAGTTCCTCTGCATAGGTCCGTCCGTCAGGAGTCTTACACTGGCGAGGGTTGCTTTCCATAACCGGATACCCGGCACGCAGACACTCCTCAAACGAAAGTACCGCCACAGGGACCACCGGGGTGGGAGTAGCACTCTTTGGACGAAGTGTTACAAACCAGGCACCGTACGCGAGCACGGCCACTGCAACCACCACGAGTATCATGTTTGTTATGTTCATAGATATTTTTACCTTATCACCTTCCACATGAAGATGTCATAAAGCTAAAAACTAGCGGGCATTCGCAACAGTAAAAATTCCCACTATTTTAGAACGAGTAAGTGGACCGAAATATCCTTGCGTTGGTGCAATTTTGTTTGCAGCCTGAAACTTCGCTAGAGCATCACGAGTGAGCGCTCCAAAGGTAGTGGTTTCATTTCCTAGAGACCCTGCCCCCTTCAGTGCTACAGGATACCCGTGAGTATTAAGAAACTGCTGAAGTGCACGCACGTCGGTTCCTGAACTTCCCGTCTTCAAATCACGAGTAAAAATGCTCGCAGATGTTACAGGTGCAGATGCTGTAGCGGTGCGTGCATACACACATAGTGAGGGCTTACTGACAGAGAAATAATTGTAGTTAGCCGCCGTTACATCTTTGCATCCAAATACTGTTGCGATACTGGTACTGCGCCCCCGGGTACTTGCAGTCGAGAGTGGCTGTCCATACAGAGAGAAAATGGAGAAATTAGGAGTTGTGCAGGAAATAGTATTGGTACTCGCTGTTACGGTACAGCTATCAAGCTCTATCCATGCACTGTTGTGGTAGTGATAGAGCGTTAAGCTGGACTCATCGAGACCCGCAATGTCTGCATCGGTATAGGTGTAGGTAATAGTGACTGGAGCGTCAAACGAATCAAGCACGGTGCTCGAATCGATGATTGCCTTCACGTCAAACACAATTGTTCCAACCTTTGTAACTCCTGAAGCAGGTGTACCTACAGTCCCCACAATGTCCGCCTGGGGAATCGCTTGCACTTGAATGACTACTGAGCTAGTTGTTGCGGTGAAGTTACTAGGAGCACTCACCGTAATAGTGGCATTGCTGTTTGTGAGCGTAGTGGACCCACCACTACTAGTGGTAACGTTTGTAGAAGTAGCTGCTGTTGGAGTAGTACTTGCCACGCACCCACTTGTAATAAACGTGCCGTCGGTAGAGGTAGCAATATTAGAGGACGCATCTGCAGAGACCACTGCGTAATGGTACGTAGTACAAGCAAGCAGACGGGAAAGAGACACCGTATGTGAAAGCACCCGAGGAGAGGTATCAGAAATGGTAGTGGTGGTTCCGTACGAAGAAGTTGGTCCGTAGCTAACCTTTGATGAGGCGAGTTCATTTGTGGTCCAGGCAACTTGTGCGGTAGCAGAGGCTGTAGAGCTTGCGGTGACGGAGCTAATGCTTGGCGCAGTAAAGTCACCGGAGGTAAATGTCCACGTAGTTGTAGCTGATATACCATCAAAATAGTTGTTTGAACCATCCTTAAATGCAGTCGATGGCACGAGTACATAATATTGTGTATTGTCCGCGAATGTTCCCGTTGGGTTTATGGTGATTGAACTTGATCCCCCTCCCGTGACCTGACCGCCCGTTACGTCAATAGTTTCAAAAATACTATCATCGGAAGATTTTTTAATAGTGATATTCCCCGTCCCCGCAGTCACTGACTTACTAAAACCGATAACCAAATTAGCAGTACTGCTAACACTTGTAGCGGCGTTTGCTGGCGAGAGCGTGGTAATTGCCGGCACGTCCGCAGTTACAACTGAAATATTACGAGCAACAACCGTTGGCAATGCGCTTGGGGTCCCGTACTCAACAACATACCCGAGTGTCGCAGAGCAAGGGAAATCATTCCAGGTACCACTCGAGACATACGTTTCCGCACAGTCCTCTTCCCCAGCCTGATTAGGCTCCCCACTAGCCCAGTGAGCGTAGTTTCCGCCCACTGTGCTTCCGCCTCCAGTACCCTGCCAGAACGAGGTGTTTGCTTCTGGGCCCGTTACCCATTTCCAGGTACCTTCAGTTCCGGAGTCACTCGCTCCTATCCATCCGTCGCCCGTGAGACGCCCCGAGACAAAAGTATTCTCTGCATCTGAGGTAATGGTGGCGAGGTATCCTGCAGCTCCATATGCAGAAAGACCCTCAGCCGCAGTCTTGGCAGCACTCCAGTTGTAACTACCGGTAATAAATTTATAAAGGTGATTGTTTGTAGTAAAGAAAACTTCGCCGTTGTTTACCAGAGATACCTCGAGCGTGTCGGTACCAGTACTTGCGCGTGAATACTTAAGCGTGGCTAATGCCGCGTTAATGTTTGCGACCGTACCACTAAAGTAAATAACCGAACCAGACGAGCTTCCATCAAAGGTAAGACCCGTCGTGGTCGTCATGGTGAGCGTGCCGCTTGTGGTGTAGAGCTTCACCGGTGTAGTTGAAGCAGCGTCTCCCACAATCTGAAAGCCCGTAATGGAGGTGGCGACACTCGGGGTGGTGGTGGCATTACTTCCACTAGTGAGAGATAGCTGCGCATGCGTAAGGGTTGCCCCTCCACAGAAAAATGCCACTGTTACCAGCGCAAATAGAACAATTCCCCGCCTTGCCTTCATGCCTCAAAGTATAGCAAGGGCCTCAACAACAAATCCAGCACGTAAAACTAATATCGAACGGTTCTAGTTTCGTAGGTCAATAGTAGTCGCGTCTGCTCTTTCTGAGTGAATTTGTGCATTTCTTTTGGCCTGCTGCTGATCCTCTATTTCACTTACCAATCGCTTATTCTCTTTTTTAAGGCTCATGATTTTAAAACTGGCGTTCACTGCAGACGGGAGCGTAGCAAGAATGCTTATGAGAATACCCGCGATAATTGCCACAATAATAAGAACGGCGAGCGAGCTCTCGAACTGCCACCCCATAAAGGTGAGTGCGGCTGTCTGCGTGTTTTGGAGTGCAAATAGGAGTGCAGCTCCCCCGAGAATAAACCCAACGAAAAGTGAAAGTATCATACCTATAATCATACACTCTCCTTCATGAAGGGTTTCTGAAGTCTTCACCCTACTGTTTTTTACTTCCCCACTATAAGGTGCAAATGAAAGTGATCGGCAATAGATTTATTCTTCGGCATCGCTTCAATAATCCAATCGTAGTCTTGATCTACAGCATGATTCTTAATTCCTGAAAGTTCCATAATTTCGTCTACAGTCAGTTCGGCTTCCGTACTGTGACGCAGCGGCACAAGCATATGATGCTCTTTTGCGATTGCGTCGTATGGGAAAGCATTAGGCACAATTTTCCATAATTTAAAGGTCCGGAGAGCAAACTTTTCACACAGTGGGCAGGTACCAGAAACTGGTGTTTGTGCCAGATATTCTTGATACGCTTTCTTACCTTCTAGAGTACGAAGTGAGGGCATGATTGCGTCAATTGTAGCAAATGCGATCAGTCATATACATTACTTTGTCCAAATGATAGTGTGCCAGGAGACCAGCAAATGAAGGGAACAGAAATGTTCAGAATACCCAAAAGGCGTAGGAATCGGGCAGTCGCCTACCTCTTGAACATGTTTTGTTCATGGGAGGGTGTCGGGAGCAGATACGTGGGGCAATTCCAACGGAATTTGGAGTCACTCACGGCTGAGCTTTCGAGCCAAACGGGACTGTGGCTCAAGGTTCGATTCAACAATCTACGGGAATGCGCTGAGATTTTCAGTCCTTGTGATCGAACTATTGCGTGGGTGAACGTAGATGGCGAGGTATGTCTTCCGTGTACCGCACATGTGCAAGTTCCTCTGCTTCCCTCACCTGAAATTCAGGATCTGTTCCGGAAGCACCTGCGTACTCCGCAGTGGGGAAAAGGTCCGCATTCCGGTGTGAAAGTGCAGTTCCGCACACTCTTATAACCGAAGCTGAGCGAAACTAAGGAGGCGAGAAATCGCCTCCTTTTATTATCTCGCCGATTCTCCTTCGAAATTAGCCACAACTATTCCCCACTGCATACTGCTGGGATCAAGTTTGAGGTATGCACTCTTCCCTACTGAAGGCGCGGTAGTCATCGGCTCGCTAGCCTCACGGTCAGCATAGTTTACAACGATAACGTTTTTATGTTTTGGATTTTGACTTACTTCAGTGGTCTGAGGGGCAATTCTGTCGCCTAGCAAATACCCATCGGAACCCTTCCAGCCTTCGGGGGTATTGAGTGCCGCTACGGCGTAGTAAAAGGCTCCTGTTCCTCCCGGTGCTTGAGTTAGGAGAAACACCACGTCCTCGCGTCCATCCCCATTAAGGTCGGTACGAAGTTCGTTTCCGAAATACTGTGTAACCATTTTTGAAGCTGAACCGGGAGCCAGTTCTGTCTCTGCACGACCATTCTGTAATTGAACCGGCTGACCCTCAATGCGGTACGTACTATTTTTAAAATCCATCGAAACAATTTCCTCTGCTTTACCAGGCATCTGCAGTTTCCAAATAAAGAAACCTACAATAAGTAACAAAAGAATTACGAGAATCGATATGTTTTTTTGATTTAGCTTCATGGAGAAAGTTTAGCCGAATGTGGTAAGAAGGACAGAAACCAAAAGTAAGTAGACGAGCCAATAGCCTGAGTTAATGAAGAAAAGTTTCCATGGCTTTCCCTCCCATCCTGTGAAGTTCAAATACGGCGGAACAATAAAGGCAAGCCAGAGGAATACAGCAAAAGATAATCCAGTTGCATACCCCGTCACGTGCCAGTACGCATTATGAAACGCGGTGACTGAAGCCAACCCAAACACCAGCACAAATGAACCCACCAGTGACAGCACAATAGGTTTAATCATGACGCGCAGTGAAGGTTTTCCTTCGGGCATTTTTATACCGGAAAGCTCCATCCACTGCTTACCAAAGAGCGGACCGTACCAGAGAAAGCCCAGTACGACTGAGAGAATCATTGAGACTGCGGTAATCCAGAGATTATAGGTAGGCATATGCAAAAGTGTAACACTTGATACTTGCGAATATTTATTCAGATAATGTGTCTTGTTTTCGCCATTTTTTAGGAGGTTGGAGAGTAAACACGAACGCAACCCAGAATCCACCAAGCAAATAACCCGCCAGTACATCTGAAGCGTAATGAGCACCTAACGCAATCCGACTCATTCCGACACTAAGCACAAATAGTACTGCAAGCAATACAATTGCAGCCTGATGCAATCTAGACTTTGCACGCGCAAACATATACACAGCTACTACTCCCACCAAAGCTATGGTGCTTGTCGCGTGGCCACTTGGAAAAGAATAGGAATGAATAGGTCCAATCCAATCGACGGTTTCTGGACGTGCGCGCTCCAAAGACAGTTTAATGAATGAGACACTAAGCGCTTGCCCCGCCACAACAGAAATGAGGCGCGCTACCTGGAGTGAATCACGGCGAGAGAGAAATACGGCAAGCGTTGTAAGTAAGAGTATGCCCGATACACCACCAAGGGTCGTAATCGCGATAAGAGGTGCCACTGATTGCCATGTATTAAACTGCTGGGCAAACAGAGTTGCCGCAGTATCGAGACGCGCGAAGTCGTCCGGATCAAACCGCATAAGTAACAGCATCCCCAAAAATGACGTTCCGAGTACCAAGAGCGCTACGGTGGACATTCTTTTCATATAGAGAGTATAGACCACTACAGCAGTCTATCTGCTTGGGACATACCTTTGGCTCAAGACACTCCTGCTCTAAGCGAGGCATACGCCCGCACACAATAATAGAGAGACTATCTATTCTTAATGTACAAGCCAATTATAAGAGTCTTCTCTTACCCCTTACGTGCAGCATCGATAGTCGCTACGTCTATTTTCTGCATGGTCATCATAGCGTTAAAAGCCCGCTCCGCTTCTTCCCCGCCAGCTACAAGCGCCTCAGTTAACGTGCGCGGCGTAATCTGCCACGAGACCCCAAAGCGATCTTTACACCAGCCACAATCACTCTCCTTGCCACCGTTCTCTACGATTACATTCCAATAACGATCGGTCTCTTCCTGAGAGTCCGTGGCGATTTGAAAGGAAAATGCCTCAGTTTGGGGAAACACCGGTCCACCATTAAGACCCATGCAAGGAATGCCGCAAACGGTAAATTCGACAGTCAGAACGTCGCCCTTCTTCCCTCCAGGGAAATCGCTGGGCGCATTAAAAACTGCTCCTACTTTGCTATCAGGGAACGTTGCTGCATAAAAATTTGCAGCGTCTAATGCATCCTTTTCAAACCAGAGACAGATAGTATTTTTTGAAATCATGACAATTTTATTATTAGTTACTAAAGTATGGCACGGAAAGAATGGGTAGTTGAGCAGAATTCAGTACACCAAACGTACTATGAAGGCGACCTGAAGTTGTATTTGCACAATATTTTTTTGAAAGGATAGAATGATGGTATGGCACTTACACCCATACGAAAAATAGGACCTCTATTTGATTCCACGCATTTTAAGGATGTTAAAGACCCCTGTATAGCATTTGATGGTACTACCTGGCATATCTATGGTTCCGGCGGTACGACCGTAAGCGAGGAATGGGAAATACTTCATGCAACCGCCCCGTCCATAGAGGGGCCGTGGGTAGAGCAAGCTCCTGCAGTGCTTCGCGGCGTCGATGGTATTCATGTGGCGGCACCATCTGTGGTTTACGATTTTGATGACCATCTTTTCCACATGGCTGTGCAGAAAGATTTCATACATGTTGGTGGAGGTATTGCCTACCTGGTGTCTGCAGACGGGCACATATTCACCAAAATGCGTACACTTATGCGCCCTACGAGTGAAATGGAGTCAGGCTTATATGACCCCCAGCTTTGTACCGTTTCTGGAAGAAAATATCTGGTGTACGCTGCCATACCCGACAGGAAGGCGGATACTGCGCATCTGTTCCCTGCTCCCCAGCCCGATGTATATCTGGCGAAGAGCACGACGGAGTATTGGTCTGGTCACTGGAAACGAGTAAAGGCAATCTTACGGCACGAAGATATTGAGTGGCACCATAATGGTCGCGAGCATCCAGATTACGAATGGGGTATCGAGGGACCAGAGGTCGTACCCCTCCCCGATGGGAAAATTCTTCTGAACGCCACCTGTTTTCTAGCTGAAGGGAGACGCGGGACAAGACAGCGTGTGTTCTTTGCGATTGCCAACGATATCAAGGGTCCGTACGTGAGCTTGGGCCCCGTGCTCTCTACAGAGAATACGGAAGAATGGGAGAACGGTGAGAATGGACACGCAAGCTCGTGGATAATCGGGGAGGAATTCTTTCTGTTCTATCAGGCACGTTCACAAACTATAGTGGAACCCAAAGAAGCGAACTCGTGGCGATACGGGATTGCAGTGTTCAGTGTTCAAGATATTATGCGAGAGTACGCAATTGCGGTTGATCGCTCCAGGGCACCAGGAAGCAAGTAATTCACATTTAGAACCTTGCCATCTAGAACAATCCCTAAATTGAGAAAATTAAAACCGCCCTTTCGGGCGGTTTTAATGTTTAAGTACGTTGAGGTTCCTCTACTTCCCCAATACTTTTACATAGTACGAGGTACTTCCATAGAGGGTGTAGTCTGCACCACTCTCCCCCGTCGCGACAGCGTACACTTCTACCTCAGAACCAATCCTGCTCTCAAGGTCGCCAATGGACTCTACTCCCTTAATTGAGCCGACCGGAGGAATATTGATTCGCATACCTGTAAGAAGAATGACTTTCTTGCCATCCACCGTAACGCTACAAACTCCATCAGCAAAGCAGCTTGTGTCTACTGCAGAAAGTTTGCCGGTGAATGTCGTCGGGGTGTGTAGGTTCCCGTTTATTACTGCACGAGTCTTTACGCCAAAGTATCCGTGAGCAGGAGTGATTGTGAATGCAGCTTGAAACTCCGCGAGGGCGTTCTTAGTGAGCTGACCGAAGTAGCCTGTAGTACCTACCGCCATAAGCGCTCTTGCCGCCGCCCCCACATTCTTTCCTATAAGAAAGTGCTGGAGCCACGTTACGTCTGTTCCCCGACTACCATGCTGCAAGTCTTTCTTTGGAGCTTGTGCGTCTACACTACACTCTCCCTCATAGAGAAGAGTGGCTTTTCCTGCTGCAAGTGCGCAAGAGTTTCCATACGTCTTGATAGTGTTGTCGGCTGCCTTTCCGCACACAGGAGCGTACTGCAGAGTACACGCCATTGGCTCTTCCTCGTCTACCGGAGTGAAGCCAAGAGCGGCCATAGCTTTAGTAGCCACTGATACCGAGCTGTAGCTTTTGTTTAGAGAAAGACTGTCGGTAGAATAGCCGTCAGTTCCGTTTCCGTCTGCATAAATAGCCCATACCGTGCCAGCTTTGAATGCTGCATATCCGTCGTCGTATCCGCATGCAGCAGAGCTCGAGCGAGTACGCACCGTCACCGTCTCACCTACAGAACCCTTATAGGTTTCGCCGACAGCGAAAGTGACGTGGTAGTCACCGTTTATACTCTTGTCCTGAGCAACACTTTTTACCGTACCTACAAAAGCCACATCACTCTTAGTGAGATTCTCTGAAGCAGATGGTGGGTAGCCGGGCCCTGGACTACACGCATAAGACACACTGGGCGCGGTCATAGTGAGTACGGCGATGAAGGCGAATAGGAATAGTAGTTTCTTCATGAGAGGTAATTATAAATACAAAGAGTGTGTCATATAAGACGACAGAGATAGCCGTTTCTTACAGGCTAGCATCTGGACCGGCCGTGGGTTTATCTCCACTGTAATAACTTCCTTTGCTGCTGTCCGAGGGCGTAACCCCAATTTGGCATATGTGTGAGGAAGATAGAATGGGGTCAGGAATGATATTGGAACCCTTTCATTAACATGCTAAGGTTCGACCAGATTCATTCTCTGGGAGGTCGAAATGAAGAAACTAGCCGTATGGGTCAGGAGTGTCGGCTTATGTGTCGCGCTCTTCACTCCCCTATGGACCCTTGCGATCATCACCTTTTTTCTGCTCATCTATACAGGCGACGAGGTCAGTCGGACTAAGATGAAGATGTTCAAGACCAGTCCCTTCATCCGAGTCTGCGCCGAGCTTTCTGCCCTCCTCGTCGCCCTGGCCAGCATCGCCATGCTATTGCATGGAAACGCTCGCATAGTGAGCGTTTCCATTGCAGTGATACTGGCCATACTGACCCTTCCGCGGTTCTTTCATCTCTTTTCACTCACCAACCAGTACCGTGCGTCTGGGCTCGTAAAGCCACGTCACGGGGAAGTTTCCAACGATTGAATAAACGCAATAGGATTGGACGATGAGACCCTCTCCGTCCGCCTACTCGTTTCAAGAATAGGAGAAAAATAAACCGCTAGCGGAAAATTGTCCGTTGGGCGGTTTTCTGTTTCTACAACTCGATTAGCTCAAGAAGTGAGGTCAGGAGCCTTTCGTTATTGCTGGCCGTCTGGGACGATATTCGAACAATTATTGGGAAATCCTTCACGACTACTTTAGTCGCAACAGCTATCTTAGTAAGCAGCGAGCACTCTGTTGACGCACGCCTGTCCCTATTTCCGCAGAATCTTCTCTACAGGTCTTCCCTTTGCTAGCTCATCAACAAGCTTGTCCAAGTAGCGCACCTCTCGCATAATTTTGTCTTCGATATCCTCCACACGGATACCGCAAATCATGCCGGTGATGAGTTTTCGTTTGGGATTAAGCTTAGAAGCTTCTTTGAAAAACGCTTCGAAGGTAACCTCTTTTTTAATCTGTGATTCAAGCTTTCTCTGAGTGTATCCTGTGAGCCAACGAATGACTTCATCGACCTCATCCTTCGTTCGCCCCTTCTTCTCTGCCTTGGTGATATACATCGGATATACCTTCGCAAAGATCATTGCGTACACGCGCTTTAAAGTTGCTTCGCTAGCGGGCTTCATAGAGACAAGTATAGCGAAAAGTTTCTTAAGATTCGAACTGATTTCGGGGAATAGTATTGAGAAGAATACTGATACTCGAGGTAGCTAGAGCAGTTTTACAGGGGCTCGGTTGAGATGAGACGTTTCTTCAGTTTTAGTCAAAAAGATACAGTTTGGTAGAAGAAGGATATGCAATTTTCTGATGAACAAATTGCAACAGAAGAAGATGCACTTGGAAGAGAAGAACGGAAGCCGCTACCGCCGCTCGTGAAGAAGATGCAGCTGGCTAATAGTTTCCAGTAAGTGTCCTGTCATACTCATACTCATAGTCCTTCAAACCGCGGATACCGTTTTCGTCAAAATCTTTGAGAATAGATTTTAGTTTTAACTCTCCTGCTGAGGCCTTTGCGCGAATATAATTTTTAGATTCGTTCTTGTTTCCAAAAGGATGCCGTTGTGGCTGAACAACGTCAATCTCGAGGATTGGTTTATTGAAAACCTGCTCATTGAAATAAACCATTACTCGCTTATGTACTATTTCAACGTAATTCTTCTTTCCGTCTTTAGGATTAAAGTATTCCCCATGTGCTAACCGATTTCTAAGCCCGTTTCTCTCCGCAAATATCTCCTTTGCTAGTTTCTTACCTAATATCTTCTCTAAATAAGGATATTTCTTGTATTCCTTTTTATCGCGATGGCGTGCAAGCGCTTCAGTTGCCGAAAACATCAACAACAACTTTGATGGATAGCTATGCGTATTTATCGCGTCATTCCAGAAATAGAAGAATTCATCCGGTATAGACTTGGCTTTCAGTAAATACTTCAGTCCTTCAAGTTCTTTCTCCATGAACATTAGCCCCCCCTGCCGTGCTGTCTTCTGTATACCGAAAAAAGGCTATATCAGTGCCAATCTTATGTATTAGAAACGGCTCTAGTTGATGCGCGATATAACTTTGAGATATGAAAGCTACTCTCGGTATTATCTTGATTAGTCGCCTAGAGAACGTGCGGTACGCAGCAGATATAGTCTTTGCTTTTATAGTCGACTCAGCTAGCCACCAGTCTGTAAGCCAACCATCTCCCCAGTTGAAGTTCCAGTGAGAGAAATGGATGCCATTCATCTCAAAGGATGCGGGTGTATCTCTCGATACGTTCACGGCACACTCCGCTAGAGAAAGAATTCGCTGTTCAATCTTATACTCATTCATTGCTTTTTTATTCTAGACACATCTAGTCTTTTGTATACGTGAGCCAATAAATTGATAAAAAGGGTCAGGAGCCTTTCTTTATTGCTGGCCGTCTGGAACAGTATTCAAACGGAACTAATTCCTATGGATTAGATACTGACGCAATGATGCTCTGAACCCACCGGACCATTTCGTACTTTCTGGATTTGCTTCCATTTCTGCGAACACCTCACGAGGATCAGCCCAGAATACTCCCTCGATCTCTTCTTCTTGCAATTCTCCAGGCTCAGCTTCGCAATAAAACATACCCATGACGTGGGTACGATTTTCTATGAACGCAGGCGGAGATTCATATGACGATATGACACCGAAAGAGACGAGGTCTGTATTTGTGATACCTAACTCTTCTTGTAGCTCACGTCGAGCCGCATCTTCGTATGTCTCACCAACATCAACATGACCTGCGGATGAATGATCAAGACGTCCACCCTTGCGAATCTGAATAAGAATTTCTCCTTTTTGGTTCGCTACATAAACCACTGCAATGCGATGAGGCGTACCCGTACGATGCGCTTCCTCTCGAGACATCGTTCCAACTATCTCATCTTTATCATTTACGACGATGACATCACTCATACAAGCAGTCTACCTTACGAGCTGGCCGTCTGGAACAATATCCGCACGATTCTCATAAAAACACTCCCCGTTGCCGAAGCAACGGGGAGAATATTCTAAC
>CAZYDN010000001.1:76091-80347 GCA_964646315.1 uncultured Candidatus Saccharibacteria bacterium | reverse complement strand
GGAATCGAACCTACACTATCGGTTTTGGAGACCGATGTTCTACCACTAAACTATGAGCCCGAACAGGCGAGTAAGAATGCGCTCGCGTACGTTCACGATACCAGATAAGGGGGGCGGGGAAAAGCGCGTAATTCTTTAGTCAGACGCGCTACAATACCCATATGAATCGGTTTCGGGCTTTCTCCATTTTCTCTCTTGTGAGCGCTCTCGTGCTTCCGCTCTCGGCATTAGCTGCTGATCTGCCTCTTCTTACTCCTGGATGGAGTTTGGTGCCAGAAGCCTGCCGTACGTGCGCATGTGGATTTGCAGGGGTAATAGGAATTATTCAAAACCTCATGAACGCCGGTATTTCGGTAGGAATTTTCTTTGCGGTAATTATTATGGCGTGGGCGGGTCTGCTCTATATCTCAACACCGACTAACCCGGAAGCGCGCAGCAAGGCAAACAACATGCTCATCAATGCCGTGGTGGGTATGGTAATCATTTTATCTGCATGGCTCATTGTGGACTTTGTGATGAAGGCGCTGTACAGCGGGCCAGATGGTCAACAAGGAAAGTTTGGTCCTTGGAATAATATTCTTACCGGTGGAGATACCTGTGTATCTTCTACCACTACGCTCCCTCTTTTTAATGGAAACATTACTGCAGAGGCAGTAAAGAACGCCTTTACCACAGGACCAAGTACCGCGACTCAGCCAAATGTTACGAGTAGTGGGGGTGGAGGGAGTTCAACCTGTAGCCCTCCCGCAACGCAGACAAACGCATGTAGCGTATCGAATATGCAGAAATCCTGCTTCGCAAGCCGGGCTTCTGACGCCGCTACCATATGCGCTCGAGAAAGCGCAAACGGAAACGTGGCTATTCGCAGCGGTACAGACCTCCTTAATAAGGGTAAAGGACCAAGTTATTCATGGGGATTGTGGCAAATCAATCTCACTACTACTAAGCTCCAAACCTCAAACGGTACGCTCGACTGTCCGAAGGCATTTACGAATGCGTGCCAGGGGCAATACATTAGGAACCAGGGAAAGATCGGATGGTGCGATTCCTCCATTAAAGATCAGACACTCTACAATCAGTGTGTTGCAGCAGCTCAAAATCCAACGATTAATACTCAAGCAGCGTGTAAGCTTTATAATCAAAGTGGTCCTAACGGAGGTTTCCAGCCTTGGACGACATCAGCAACGAAGTGCAACGTTGCTAAACATTAACGAGAACATATATGCGTACAAACAAATGGGTATTAGTTAGCGTAGCTGGAGCAGTACTTCTTGTGGTGATAATTGCTGCAGTGCTTGCTTTCATGTTTTTTAAAAAAGATACGGCGACAATTCCAGTAACTCAAAATCAAAACCCTTTTGGAACGGTGAGTGGGACAAATTCTGGAACCACCGCGAGTATGACCATACTCTTGACCAACGGCAGCACAGCCTCGGTACCTGACTTCACTAAGGACGAGCAACCTTCTTGGGCGGGCCCCACTGGCTACCGTGTTGCGGGCACTGATACCGGAGACTATTTAATTGTATATGTGCCTTCAGATGGGAAAGCTGCGTCACAGTTTTTACTGACCATTTTTGCTGAACCTATTGGTGCTGTACGTAAAAGTGCAGAAGCTGCACTTCGGAATCGGTTGCTACTCACTGATGCTCAGTTGTGTGCAACCGATGTTACAGTTGCGACCGGCCCAGGAGTAAGTGATACCTACGAAGGCACAAACCTAGGACTCAGCTTCTGTCCCGGCAGCGTAAAGCTACCTTAATACGATATGCATACACGAGCATTCGTTATATCTCTCTTCGTTTGTAGCTTCGTATTTCTCCCGACAGCTGCGCTACACGCTGCGAGCGTTCCTGTGCTCGATGGAACCTTCCATATTGTTCCCAATGCGCATGATCTAGACCCCCTATGTCCAGCAGACGCACCCCTTTCGTTTGGTGCGGTTATGGAAGTTGCTCAGAAGATGGTAAATGCGGGTATCTCCTTTGGAATACTTATATTCGTCATCATGATGGCATGGGGAGGATTCTTATTCATTACTTCAGCCGTTAATCCAGAAAGTCGAAACACGGCGCGCAAAATGCTGGGTAATGCAGCACTCGGACTTCTCATTATCCTCTCTGCGTGGCTTATGGTGGATTTTGTTATGAAGACCTTGTATAGCGGTCCTGACGGCACCAAGGGTAAGTTTGGTCCTTGGAACAGCATCTTGGGAGACGGGCCTGCGTGTGTGCTCTCACGCACGACTCTGCCATTGTTCAATGGAAGTATCACAGCGGTACCAGTAACTACCACGAGCCCTGCAGGTTCTAGTGGAAGTACGGGAACTGGTGGAAGTACTGGTGGAGGGGGGAGTATGGGGACAATTTCTGACGGTATCTTTAGTTACGATCCGGGGATAAGGGAACAAAAGAAGCATCTTTCTGCACCCTTAGCTTCTGCCCTCACCTGTATTGCCGGAAAAGTTCCAGCAAATGTTGGTCGTATTTCCTCCATCTCAGATAGTAAGATCGTGAATGGAAGCAGGACATTTGCTCAATGTGCTGCAAGTGGATGCGCGCATACTGCTAACTCTTGCCATTACGGAGGGAGAAGTTGTGTTGGTTCTTCTTTCGCTGTTGACTTTGGAGATGATGAGAATATGGCAGTGCTCACCGCAGCCGCTAAAGCTTGTGGAGCAAAGACGTTAGACGAAGGTAATCACCTCCACGTGAGTGTTGGAGCTGCTAATGGGTGCGGCTGCAGTCTCTAGTCAGTAACAGAAAGTTTACGCAGCCAGGATTTCTGATGTCTTGCGTAGTGCCACAGTTTTGTGCGCAGGGTGGGAAGTAGCGAATCCTCATCACGCTCGCCACGAAGGAATTCTCCAATTACTCGGTATTCAAGACCTAGCTCGTTGAGGCGTTCATCACCCACATACTCGCGTACGCGTCGTACTTCTTCAACAAGTCCGCGAGTAAATGCAGATTCAAGGCGCATATTTATGCGCTCTCGAAGTATGTCGCGTTCAGGATTTATCACTACCCACTCAACTTCAAAGAGCGGTTCTTCGGTGTGGCGTTCAGGCACGTACCCGTGTTCCGCAATAATCTCAAGAGAGCGCACGAGTCTACGCCTGTTCTGTAAATCAATGCGTTCTGCCCGCCTGGGATCTTGTTCTTGAATACGGCGAACCAGCTCGCTGGTAGGAAGTGCCTCGAGACTACTACGAAGCTCCGGGTCTACTTCTTGGGTTTTCGGTAGCTTGTAGAGAAGTGCCTCGAAATAAAAATGGGTACCACCGGCTAATATTGGCCGCTTGCCCCGGTTACGCATGTCTTCAATGAGCTTCGTTGCGTCGCGTACAAAATCAGCCGCACTATAGTTTTCTTTTGGGTCGAGTATATCTATAAGGTGATGGGGAATACCCTCCATTTCCTCTAGACTGGTTTTTTCAGTACCAATATCGAGCATGCGGTACACCTGGCGTGAATCTACGGAAATCACCTCACCGTTAAGCTCGCGAGCGAGCGAAACCGCTTTGGCTGATTTGCCGGAAGCGGTGGGACCAACAACACAGATAATAGGGGAAGTTATGCTCATATGGCGCTCATTACCTCGGATGCTATCATGACCTTAAAATAACGGAATACGATTATGGCAAAAGAACAAAAGAGCAATTACTGTGAATACTGTGGGGATTTTCACGATCCGTTCCGAGAATACTCAAGCTCGGTACGTATTGGAGAAACTATTCCTGATTACGAATTCGAAGCATTTCAAAATGACGAGGTGAAGCCAATGAAGTTTTCTGACTTCCGTGGCAAGTGGCTCGTGGTGATGTTTTACCCTGCCGACTTCACCTTTGTGTGTCCAACCGAGCTTGAAGACCTCGCAGGCATCTATCCGAAACTTCAGGGTATGAACACTGAAGTGGTGTCGTTCTCAACAGATACGGTGTTTGTGCATAAGGCATGGCACGATACCTCGGAGGCAATCAAGAAGATTCAGTTCCCGATGGGTGCGGATCCTTCTGGCAAGATTGCAGACGCATTTGGAGTGCTTATTGAAGGAGGAGATGTAGCACTAACTCCCGACGAAGGGCTCGCTCTTCGCGGCACGTTTGTGATTGACCCTACCGGAACACTTCGCACGATGGAAATTCATGACAACAGTGTCGGCCGTTCTGCAAAGGAAACACTCCGTAAGGTGCAGGCTGCTCAGTTTGTGGAGAGTCACTCAGGCCAGGTGTGTCCAGCGAGCTGGGAGCCAGGGGA
>CAZYDN010000001.1:62438-75991 GCA_964646315.1 uncultured Candidatus Saccharibacteria bacterium | reverse complement strand
ACAGGAATAGAAAAAGGCCCGGCACATCGTGCGCCGGGCCTTTCCTGCAAGGAAGCTAGGACTTAATTCCTGCCCCATTCCGCGAATTCTTCCGCCATTCCGGGGCGGGGAGATTCGCCAGATTCCTGCTCGTGGGTCTCGTAGTCCGGACTCTCGGGTTCAGAACCCGTGAGCAGTTTTCCCATTGCCGGGCCAAGAATCGAAGCAAGCACAAACGGCATTACTGGTAGTCCTCTTTTACTCGTTGCAGGGAATGAATAGGGTAACAAGGAGTTTAGTTTATGGCAAAACCGGCAGCCCTAGGGGCTGCCGGCAGTTCTGCGAGGTTTAATAATTTTGAACAAGCTCGGTCCAGTTCTCCTTGGGACGGACAGGAGGAACAAGTTCTTGCCCATCTGGGGTAAAGGGATTATCTCCTTCTTCCCAGACTTCAAATGAAGGCGAAATAAGGGAAAGAATCCGTGCGCCCCCCATTTCAGACTTCCCTGATCTGTTGCAGATTGCAAGAATCAGGTTCATGTACGGGTATTCATTTGGACAGGCAAGTGCCACGGCACTCGACAGCTTTTGAAGTGTCCCGCCGGTAGTGATCGTATCCTCCACCATGAGGAATCTGTGGTCGCTGGAGAGATCGAACCTACGAAACTCAAGACGATCATCCACCTTTTCAGCAAACGCAGATTTGCATTTACCAGCCTCAGCTATACGAGTAGCGAGAGCGATACCCCCAACCGCAGCCCCGACTACCCGCAGCTCTTTACCGCTGACGAGCATACTGTCCGCTATCCGCCAAAGGGCGGCACATGTAAGGCCAAACAAATGGCCGTCTTCAGCGACCTTCGTGCCATTGAAGAAACCGTTAGAAATTCGACCCGAAGTCAATCTGGCGTACGGCCTGGCTGGATTTCCATCGTGGCGCCAGAAGGCGCCAACCTCAGCGAACATTTCTTCCCATTCACGCTCAGTACTCATGGTTCTATCTCCTATAAAGACCATTCAAGAGAAGCGTATCAGCTGGAGGTTTAGATGCAATTGTGCCGGGGGAGTTCGTGCTCGAAAGGACTCTCGGAAGGAGAGTGAAGTTCAATCAAAATACCTAACGCCCAAGTTGTGCCGGGGGAGGGACACGTCTCCGACTTTTGCCCGCGAGTTGAATGTTCGTCGACACTCACATTCACTCTGGGCACCGCCTCGCTGGTTTCTTCTGCTGAAGAAACTCTGCTCCGGCGTTCAAGTCCCTCTCCGACTAAGAAACAATAGTCGCCAGGCACTTTCGTGCCTGGCTCCTTTGTTTTGTGCCGGGGGAGGGACACGTCTCCGACTTTTGCCCGCGAGTTGAATGTTCGTCGACACTCACATTCACTCTGGGCACCGCCTCGCTGGTTTCTTCTGCTGAAGAAACTCTGCTCCGGCGTTCAAGTCCCTCTCCGACTAAAAAACAATAGGAGCCAGGCACTTTCGTGCCCGGCTCATTTGTTTTGTGCCGGGGGAGGGACTTGAACCCTCAAGCCTTGCGGCAGTGGGTTTTGAATCCACCGTGTATACCATTCCACCACCCCGGCAATAGGGATAATCCTACTCGCACATGCACCTCCTCGCAACGTGCATGTTAGAATGTGTTTATGAACATGTTTGGACAGAACGATATCCCGCCACAGAAGTTCGCGGAGCCTACTAAATACGACTCGGTATACTGGGTAGAAGTAGATCGTATTCAGCCAAACCCGTACCAGCCACGCCGAGAGTTTGATGAAGACCGGCTCAAGGCACTTGCAGAAAGTATTCGTCAGTATGGTGTGCTTCAGCCGCTCGTGGTGACCCGTAGCGAGATGGAAAAGCCAGGAGGAGGACTTCAGGCGTCGTATGAGCTTATTGCTGGTGAGCGTCGTTTCCGTGCCTCTAAACTGATTGGTCTTAAGGAAGTTCCGGTGGTTATTCGTGCGGGTGAGCAGTCAGACAAGATGAAGCTCGAGCTCGCTATCATTGAGAACTTACAGCGTGAAGACTTAAACGCTATTGATCGCGCTAAAGCTCTTGCGCAACTCGTGGAAGCATTTGGACTTTCTCATACGGAAGTAGGTGCCAAGGTAGGGCGCAGTCGCGAGTACATCTCCAACTCTATTCGTTTGCTCGCACTTCCAGAGGCCATTCAGAACGCCGTTGTGGCAAAAGAGATTACTGAGGGTCACGCTCGCGCGCTCCTCATGCTTACCGATAGGCCTGTCGAGCGCGATACGCTGTTCCGTGAAATTTGTTTGAAAAAGACTTCCGTACGCATGGTAGAGCAAATGGCGAGACGTATAGCTACCGACAGAATTCGTAAGCACGACAAAACGTCTGAAATGATGGAACTCGAAAAGAGCCTCACTGAAACCCTTGGAACGCGCGTGCTTATTGAAAACCGTCCACAGGGAGGCAGAGTACTTATTGAATTTTTCTCTCCCGAGGATCTTTCGCATATTGCGAGTATTTTAGCTGCGCACGAAGCAGAAATGCTTGCAGATCTCGACGCTCCAGCGGTAGCTCCCGAAGCACCTATTCCATATTTGTTTCCAAACACATCACCCATTGCTCATGCGCATACCACACCCAAAGCTACGCAGGTAGCTGTTACGGCTGCACCCGCTGAAACCGTAGCGGTAGCTGCTCCAGAACCTGAGGAAGATATCTACTCAGTTTCAAGTTTCACCGTATAACTACACTCTTATTCTCTAGACTTCTTTGGATTCTTTTTCTTTTTGATACGAAGCGGTTTTATTTCTTGAAGCGTAGTCTGCGGGCGCTCATGTGTGTCCAAATAGCTACGGATATGACGGCGAGCCATGCTGGTGCGAGCGTAGTCGTGCCACTTAGCGGTAGGCCGCGCGTTCTTACTCTTTAAAATCTCGATGATATCGCCATTTTTGAGTTCTGTATCGAAAGACACTAGCTTGCTGTTAATTTTTGCTCCTTGCATGTGTTCGCCCAAATCACTATGAATGGCATACGCAAAATCTACCGGAGTTGAGCCGGTCGGTAAGTCGATAACGTCACCTCTTGGAGTAAAAACAAAGATGCGGTGAGAAAAGAAGTCACTCTTAAGTCCTTCCACAAACTCGCTTGATTCTGCAACTTTAGCGTGAGCGTCCGCGAGGTCAGAGAGCCAGCGCGGTGCGTCGCTCACATTTTTCTGAGCTACTTTAGAAGTAGGTGAAGCTGCACCAGCTCCAGGTTTACGTAACTGCAACAGGTTTGGTATCAAGTCGCGAATCCACGGAAGAGAGAGGCGTTGCACGGCGCCCTGCTTGGCGCCTCTACCGACCGCCTTATAGGAGCCGTGTGACGCAATACCAAACTCGGCCTGTTCGTGCATTTCGTTGGTGCGTATTTGTATCTCCACAATACCCGCTTCGGGAGTTACCACCGTAGTGTGAAGCGACTGATATCCACTTGAAGGTTTTGGCACCGCAATATAATCCTTAAACTCTCCGGGAAGCGGTTTCCACATCGCATGAAGCATGCCAAGCGCGGTATACGCGTCTTCTACAGTGGGTACGATGATACGGAGTGCCGCGATATCGTGAATGCGCGTAATGTCGTCGCCCTTACGCTTCAGTTTTTGGTGAAGACTCCACAATCCCTTCATGCGAATACCGGTAGTGAAATCCTTAATACCTTTACGGGCAAGTGCGTGGCGTACCTCCTTCTGTACTTTTGTTAGTCCAGCCTCAGTTTCCTTTGCGGCTAGCTTTCGAATTTCAACTGCGTGCGTGTATGCGTCTGGATCGATAAAAGGGAACGCCATGTCCTCAAAATCTTTACGAATACGTCCCATACCTAAACGGTCTGCCAGCGGTGCGTAAATCTCCAGGGTTTCAAGCGCAATTCGCTTACGCTTCTCCGGAGGAACATGCTCAAGGGTTGTCATGTTGTGGTAGCGGTCTGCCAACTTCACAATAAGGACGCGCACATCAGCTGCGGTGGCTACTAGAAGGCGTCTGAGACTCTCTGCATGGCGCTCTCCGCCCTGATACTTGTGTTTACCGAGCTTGGTAACTCCTTCGACCAAGAAGAGCACCTCAGAGCCAAATTCGCGCTCGACTTCCTCGCTCGTAGCTTTAGCGTCTTCAATAGCGTCGTGCATGAGCGCTGCCGCTACGGTGGGAGCATCAAGCCCAAGCTCCGCCAAGTGCTTTGCTACAGCAGAAGGATGAATAAAATATGGCTCGCCCGAATAACGGAGGTGGCCTTCATGTGCTTTCTTTGCAAAATCGTAGGCTTTTTCAATAAGTGCCCGGTCTTCCGGCGTCACGGTTTGCATTGCTCCTATGATTTCCTTGACCGTTGTCATACTGTTTAGCATACTGCTCGAATCCCGTAGCGACAAATAGAAACTTTTTGTCCTACGGAATAGTTCTCGTAGATGTACCGTATTTGTTTTTCTGGAGAGTTCTTTATGCCCGTTAGCTCGCTGTGCCCGGTGTGCGGTATCAATCTGACGCTGCACGTCAAGAATGAAAAGGGTGAGCGCGAACCGTGTTTGCCTCAAGAAAATGTGAAGCCTATTCCGCTTCCTGCTAGGTATGAATTGCCTAGCAAACTCGATTGGGCGACGTAGTCGCGCTCCTATCCTCTAAATTCAAAACCCCCGACACGTGTGTACGGTGGTTTTCGAATGTTATGCCAGGTAGGTTGCGGCTTCCTCTGCAGTAAGGGTGTTTGCGTTCACACTTTCGGGAAGGAATATGCGACGCAAACCTTTTTTGAGGAAATAGCCTGACTTTGACTTGTAGAGCACGAGTGACTTGCCGGTCTTCGGGTGCTTTCCAAGCTCTCGTACAATATCGACACCCTTGGGTGGTCGCTTAGGTTCCGCGAGCACGGCTACCGCACGTTCGAGCGTAACTGTGTACGGATCGTCTGGAAGTTTGAGTGAACGAAATTCTCCGTCGTGTCCGAGGTACGGGCCAAAACGTCCGATGTTTGCAATGATCGGTTTCTGCGTCGTGGGATGAGCCCCAAGTGTGCGGGGAAGTGAGAGGTAGTGCAGAGCAAGCTTCAAATCTACGCTATCAAGCGCTACGCCCGTAGGGATACTTGCACGACGAAGTTCAGGCGCGGGTGTGGCTGGCTTCTTTGGCTTACGCTTACTTGGGTTGCCGGACTTCGTAAGAAGCGGAACCTCGGGTGCAGCTACGACTTCTTTTGGAGGTAGCACGAGCTCAACATACGGACCAAAGCGTCCGGTTTTTATAAAAATTGGTCCGCCGGTTTCAGGGTCTGTGCCAATAGGCTCATCCGCCTTCACCTCGGTACCGTCTTCCTGACGAGCACCTTCACACTCGGGGTAGCGCGTACAGCTCATGAAGATACCTCCACGACCAAGTTTAAATTCCATGGAAGCGCCACACAGTGGGCACGGAAATTCTTTCGGTGCTTCGCCAAGAGAAGTAGCCTTAGGCAAATCTTCCTTGCTTGCTACTGCTTTAGCAAACGGCGTGTAGAACTCTTCGAGTGTGGCTTCGTACCCACGCTCACCTCTGGCAATTTCATCGAGCTCGTCTTCCATCTCGGCGGTAAACGAATCTGATACGTAATCAGCAAAGTGTTCTTCAAGCCAGCCCGACACCACCATGCCTGTTGCGGTTGGGGTGAGCGTTCGTCCGGTCTTTTCTACATACCCACGGTCCTGAATAGTCTTCATGATGCTGGCATATGTAGAAGGTCGACCAATACCGCGCTTCTCGAGCTCCTTCACGAGTCCCGCTTCGGTGTAGCGGTTTGGTGGCTCAGTCTGCTTTTCAAGCGAACCGAGTGATTTGAGTGTGAGGGACTCTCCCTTGGAAAGAACTGGAAGCTCTACATCTTCTCCACGTGCGCGGGTGTCGCAAGCGAGCCACCCGGGAAAAATAACTCGAGAGCCGTTGGTGCTAAATAGAGGAATCTCTGCATCTGCTTTTGCCTTTACCGAGGTACGGAGCATTTTTGCAGCCTTCATTTGTGATGCCATAGTACGTGCGCGCACTAACTCGTACAGGCGCTGTTCGTCTGGAGTGCTTCCCGCGTGACTGCGGCTTGAGTCGGTAGGGCGCACTGCTTCGTGAGCCTCCTGCGCATTCTTACTCTTGGTTTTGTAGGTACGTGTCTCGAGGTAATTCTTTCCGAATTCTGCGGTGACCGCCTGTGCGATTTTTTCTACAGCGTCTACGGAGAGATTTACGGAGTCCGTACGCATGTAGGTAATGAGTCCAGCCTCATAGAGTTTCTGTGCGGCGCGCATGGTGCGACTCGGAGAAAATCCAAGACGAGTAGAGGCTACCTGCTGGAGAGTAGAGGTAGTGAACGGTGGGCGAGGGTTTCGTTCTTCTTCTCGCTCAGTAATGTCGCTCACTTCCCACGTGGCTTTTTTTCCAAGGGTAACGATACGCGTAGCTTCTTCTGCAGTAGTAGGTTCTACCGTACACGTTGCAGGGAAGTCGCCTCCGTTTGCATGGAAAAGCGCGTCGAGGGTGTAGTAGGTCTCCGGAACAAACGCCTTAATGTCGCGTTCGCGCTCCACCAAAATACGTAGCGCAGGAGACTGCACACGCCCTGCGGAAAGTCCGTAGCGAACTTTTTTCCAAATAAGCCCTGAAAGGTCGTAACCTACTAGTCGGTCCAGTACACGGCGCGCCTCTTGTGCCTGACGAAGGTTTTCATCAATAAGTCTTGGGTGTTTCAAAGCTTCCTCTACTGCAGCTTTGGTGATTTCGTAGAAGACCACGCGCTTTGGACTCTTCATACCTACTGCCTGCTTAATGTGCCAGGCAATAGCCTCTCCTTCACGGTCGGGGTCCGTTGCAAGGAATACCTCCTCCGCTTTGCTTGCAGCCTTTGTGATTTTTTCAATAACGTCGTGCTTGTCTGGAGAAATTACATAGTTAGGCTTAAACCCGCCCTTGATGTCGATAGCGTCTTTACTTGATTTTGGAAGGTCGCGCACGTGACCCACAGAAGCCAATACTTCGTAGCCCGTTCCAAGATACTGCTGGATAGTCCTCGCCTTTGCGGGGGACTCAACAATGAGGAGTTTTTTTGCCATGTAGTAATCTCACTCATACCGCACCTTATATAGGTAGGTCAAGTTACACTCACCTTATAAGTCTCATTTACTGCGTTATGGGTCCCAGCAATTTTCTCCATCGTACTTGCAGTACGCTTACGAAAATTGCTCACCCATGCCTTGTACATAAGCCTTCTCAGGTACGTGTATGAATAGCCGTTGAGCACTTGAGTACTCTTACGTCCGGCGCCACGCACCAAATTCCTCTTTGAGAATCCCGCGCAGTTCGAGCATCACGAGTGCGGTGAGCGCGTCTCCGGAAGTAAGGTTTGATTTACGTATGAGTTCATCTCGGGGTAGGGGTTCCAAAAGAGTGTCATAGACAATTTTCTCGTTTCCAGAAAGTGAGAGATGCTCACTCGAAGCTTTGGGTGTTGTGGGAGAAATGCCGAGAGCCTCAAGGATGTGATTTGGCTCAGAAATGAGGGCCGCGCCAAGACGTATAAAAAGGTGCGCGCCATATCCGTGCGTGTCTCCAATGCGGTGGGGGATGCATAAGAGATCGCGATTATACTCACCCGACAGACGAGCGGTGATAAGAGTGCCGGAACGGTCTCCTGCCTCAATCACGAGTACTGCATGAGAAATTCCCACCATAAGACGGTTACGCTCAGGGAATCGCCACGGAGCGGCGTCGGTTTCGGGTGAATATTCGCTCAAGAGTGCTCCACCGGACGCCAGGATATCTTTTGCAAGTCCCAGGTTTGTGCGCGGAGCGATGGCTTGGTCGCTAATACCGGAACCTGGAAAGGCGATGGTATGAAGTCCGGCACCTAGCGCCGCCCGGTGCGCGGCGGCGTCCGCCCCAAGTGCCAGTCCCGAGACAATACCAATGGGATAGCCGGCAAGTCCCGAAATAAGCGCCGTAGCTGCTTCACGCCCGTAGCTTGAAAGTGCGCGTGAACCGACCACTGCCAGGTACCGGGTTTCGGGTGGGGGAAGGCTACCGCGAAGCCATAAAGAAGACGGAACATCAGGAATCTCCCGAAGCTGCTCCGGGTAGTCCTTTGGTATGAGTTGTCGCAAATCGCTCTCCATACTATGCTTTCCTTATTATAGTCATATGTTGGACATCCATTTCATCCGAGAGAACGCAGACGTCATAAAAGAGGGCGCTCGCAAAAAGCACATCGATATTGATATCGACCGTCTTATCGCAATAGATGATGAGCGTAAGGCCCTGCGCACTGAGCTTGATAGCAAGCGTGCCGAGCAAAATCGTGCCAGCTTCAATATTGTGAATATTCAGGGGGAAGAGAAGAACAAACTTCTTGAATCACTTAAGTTTCTCAAAGAGAGCATGTCGGAGCTTGAGGAGAAGCTCACCAAGGTAATGGAGGAGTGGCAAAAGCTCATGCTCTCAGTTCCTAATATTCCAGACATGACCGTGCCTGAGGGAGAGAGCGACGCGGACAACGTAGAGATTCGAACCTGGGGAGAAATTCCAACGTTCTCGTTTACTCCCAAAGATCATGTGGAAATCATGACTTCGCTTGGTATGTGTGATTTTGAGCGTGGCACCAAGGTTGCGGGATTTCGTGGCTACTTCTTGAAGGGAGACGGCGTCTTACTTGCAAATGCAGTGTCCCAACTGGCACTCATGCATTTTGTGAAAAAAGGATTCGAACCGCTTATCACTCCATCACTGGTTCGTCGTGAGACGTTCATGGGAACCGGCTACTTGCCACAAAGCGAAGAGGATTTGTATAAAACCCAAGATGGAGAATACCTCTCGGGTACTGCTGAAGTTGCGACAATGGGGTACTACATGAACGAAACACTCGAAGCTAGCCAGCTTCCGGTGAAGTTTCTTTCGTACTCTCCATGCTTCCGCCGCGAAGCAGGAAGTCACAGTAAAGACACTAAGGGTCTTATTCGCGTGCACGAATTTTTCAAGTGGGAGCAGGTGGTGTTGTGCGAAGCCTCTCACACTGAGTCGGTTCGCTTGCACGAGGAGCTTACCCAGAACTCTGAGGAGTTCTTGCAGCTTCTCAACCTTCCGTACCACGTCGTTGTAAATTGTGGCGGAGACTTGGGACTCGGTCAGGTTAAGAAATACGATATCGAAGCGTGGATGCCTTCTCAAAATACGTATCGAGAAACTCACTCGTCTTCGTACTTCCACGATTTCCAGACACGCAGACTCACTACCCGCTATCGCGACAGCGAAGGGAAGATGCAGTTTGCTCACTCGCTCAACAACACTGCCGTAGCTATGCCACGCATCCTTTCGATGCTTGTGGAGAATTATCAAAATGCGGACGGCACCGTGCGCGTGCCCGACGCACTCGTACCGTATGTCGGCAAAGAAGTCCTGGGACGTCGAGCGTAAGGCCGCTCAAGCGCCTGTTGATACAGCGCCCGCTGCTCCCGTGCGCAGGGCGCCTGTTCGTGAACCTAGGCGTGAAGCGCCTGCTCGCGCGGTACGACGAAAGGCTTCTGTGCGACGTGCCCCTCGCCCTCGTCCGCATGCGGTAGTCTCTTCAGAGCCACTGAAGGTCCGAAGAGCACGGGCTCGAAGGATTTTCTATACCGTAGTAACCGTACTTGGCGTGCTCATAGTCGGGGTGCTGTTTTATATGTGCTGGATGCCGTCGCTGCGCATCTCTCATATACAAGCGGAGGGTCCTGGTAATGAAGAAGTAACTCAAGTTGTGACTGCAGCGCTTGCAGGTACTCATTTCTTTATTCTTCCGCGCAACTCACTTTTCCTTATTCCAGAGTCGGATATTCGCAAGCGCATTCTTGAGGCACGTCCAGATATCGTGGCGGTGTCACTGCATCCGAACGGGCTTGAGGGACTGCGCGTTGTCGCAGTTGAGCGCACCACTGCATTTTTGTGGTGCGGTCCGTCAGTAGAGGCTCAAACCGAGTCGTGTTTTGCTGCGGACTCTGAGGGGCTGGTGTTTGCGCCGTATACGGGAGCGGTGCCTGCAGCTTCGTCCACGTTACTCCTTAAGGTGTATGCGCCGTTAGCTAATGAGTCTCCAGACCCTATTCGTGCTCATGTAGGAAACACAGCGGCAATTCCAAACGCACTACGTCTCGCCAAAGCGCTTCGCACGCTGAACGCAAATATCGCATCTCTCGCACTTCGTGGCGACGAAGCAGATTTCTATACTGTCGGAGGAACACGCATCACGTATGTTATTGGTCGCGAAGAGGCGAGCGCCGCTCTTGCTGCAAGCGTGTTCCCAACACTTTCCCTTAATAACGGCTCCGTGGAATATGTAGATCTCCGTTTTGAGAGCAAAGTTTATTTGCGTCGTACGGGGGAGTCACAGTAGACAGTCGTGCGGGTTTACGGTACGCATAGATATATGGAGTCATTCTGGTATCGTTTACAAAAGCCTTTCTTCGTACTCGCCCCTATGGCGGACGTGACTGACCCGGCATACCGCGCACTTATAGCGAAATATGGGAAGCCAGATGTAACATGGACAGAATTCGTGTCTGCTGACGGTCTATATCATACCCGCGAAAAGAAGGGGATGAAGGACGAAGAAAATCCCCTTATGCGCGACTTGCTGTATACCGAAGCCGAGCGGCCAATAGTGGCGCAGCTTTTTTCGAGCAATCCAGAGAACATGGCGTATGCAACTTCGCTTTGCAAAGACCTCGGATTTGACGGGGTAGATATCAATATGGGCTGTCCAGACAAGTCTATTGAAAAGCAGGGATGCGGTGCTGCCATGATAAAGAATCCAGAAAAAGCAAAAGAGATAATTCGCGCTGCGCGCACCTGTGGCTTGCCAGTTTCTGTAAAGACGCGCATCGGATACAACAGCGAAAATATGGATGAGTGGCTTTCTGCGGTGCTAGAGGAGAAACCAGCGGCTCTTACGGTGCATCTGCGTACCCGCAAAGAGATGAGTAAGGTTCCTGCGCACTGGGAGCTTATGTCGCGTGCGGTTGCACTTCGTGATCGCATAAGTCCAGAGACTCGCATCCTAGGAAACGGCGACGTAAAAGACATTGCGGACGCGCGCGTGAAAATTGAATCAACTGGCGCAGACGGCGTCATGCTTGGGCGCGCCATTTTTGGCAATCCATGGGTGTTTGCAGGTAAGCGCTCAGAGGATGCTTCAGAAACAGAAAAGCTTACCGCGCTCCTGGAGCTTGCGCGTAGCTACGAAGCGCTTCGTCCGCAGAAATCTTTTCACCTCCTTAAAAAACATGTGAAGGCATTCGTTGTGGGATTTGAAGGATCTGCACAATTGCGGGCCGAGCTTATGGAGGCGCCTGACTTCGAGTCATTCATTACTGTCCTTAGGGAAGAGCTTGAGCTGGTATAATAGGGGCATGACTCACCAGTCCCTCTACCGTGCCTATAGACCACATGGGTTTAACGACCTAGTAGGGCAAGACAACATCGTAAAGCCGCTCATGGAGCAGCTTGCGAGCAAGAAAATTGGTCACGCGTATTTATTTGCCGGTTCTCGTGGTTTGGGCAAAACATCCGTGGCACGTATTTTTGCTCGCGAACTTAACACAGACAGTCGAGACCTTTATGAAATAGATGCGGCCTCAAATAATAGTGTGGACGATATTCGCGCACTCACCGAGCAGGTCTACACCCTTCCTTTTAATTCCACCTACAAGGTGTACATACTCGACGAAGCACACATGCTCTCCAAGGGTGCATGGAATGCGTTTTTGAAAACGCTCGAAGAACCGCCAACGCATGCGCTGTTTATTTTAGCTACTACCGAGCTTGAGAAAGTCCCAGAGACAGTACGTTCACGTTGCCAGATTTTTGAGTTCAAAAAACCAACGCGTGAAGTGCTCTCCCGCATGGTTGCAGACATTGCGAAAAAGGAAGGATACACCCTTGAGCCAGCAGGAGCTGATTTGGTCTCCATGCTTGCGGATGGCTCATACCGAGATGCGCTTTCGGTGCTGGAAAAAGTTCTGGCCTCAGCCACCGACAAAAAGCTCACCCTGTCTGAAGTAGAACAAGCGACAGGCGCTCCTAAGCACACTTTGGTACATGCCTTTGTTTCTGCACTGTCAGCAGGTAAGACAGACGAGGCGCTAGGCGTTATTCACTCAACCCAGGCGCAAGACGTAGATATGAATCTTTACCTCACACTCGTTCTCGAACATATTCGTTTGATACTACTCGTACGTCATGCTCCTGAACTGCGAAAAGAGATACAGGCAGAGTTAGGAGAGGATGTCTACGCAGAAGTAGAAGCGCTTGCCAAAGTAACTGACTCAAAACTCACTCACAAGACTCTCAAAGCATTTCTAGATGCTGCAAGTCGTATTCGTTTTTCACCTATTCCCGTGCTCCCGCTCGAGCTTGCGGTACTTGAGCTTGCATAGCCCTATGTCAAAGCCACTACGAATCGGCGTTACGATTCTTCTTCTGCTTTTCGTGGGGGCGATTGGCTCAAAACTTTATACTCAAGGAGGTATTGCGTACGAAAAATATTTCGTAAAGCCCTGTGAGAAACCGCTCACGTATCGGGTAGGTGATGTTGATTCCCGCTTCAATAAAAGCCCGCAGGAGGTGATTGATTCGCTCGAAGAGGCTGCGACCCTCTGGAATATGGCTGCTGGTAAGGAACTATTGACCTATGCGCCAGGCGACCCAAAAGCTATTCCTATAAGTTTGGTGTACGACGAGCGACAGCAGACTATCGCTGTAGGGGAGAAACTAGACTCAGATAGAGCTGCTTTAGACACACAGCGCGAGACGTTGGATCAAGCGCAAGCTACGTACAAAGCTGCCCAAGCTTCGTTTACCCGCGACCAAGATGCGTTTGAACTTAAATATCAAACCTATCAATCAGAAGTGCGTGCAGCAAACCAAGGCGGAGGAGCGTCTCCCGAAGAGTATCAAAGACTAAACAGAGTTTCTAAAGAATTAAAGGACGAGCAAGAAGCGTTGCGTAAACGAGCTACTGAGCTTAATGCTATGTCCGCCTCGCTCAAAGAGCGAGTAGATTCCTTCAATCAGGGTGTGCAGGCCATAAACGATGTGGTGAACAGCTTCAATGCAGCTGCCGACAAGGATTTTGACGCCGGGCGCTATGTAAAGAATGCCACGAGTACTCGCATATCCATTTACTCATTCAGTTCACGTAAAGAACTGGTGTTTGAAGTTGCGCACGAGTTTGGGCACGCGCTCGGGCTCGAACACAATAACAATTCGGCGTCTGTTATGTATCCGTACGCTAAAGCTCAGGAATTAAAACTTAGCTCCGAGGACATTGCGAGCTTGAAGGAGGTTTGTAAAATAGACTAATATTCCGATTTCGTGCGGTAAATGTTAAGGTGTAGCCATCCCTCGAACACAGGGAAGTTTCATTTGGGAGATCGTCTAATGGTAGGACAGCGGCCTTTGAAGCCGTGAATTTAGGTTCGATCCCTAATCTCCCAGCACAGCACATTTCACTCGCTCACTTGCCGGGTAGGACAGCGGCCTTTGAAGCCGTGAATTTAGGTTCGATCCCTAATCTCCCAG
>CAZYDN010000001.1:60338-62338 GCA_964646315.1 uncultured Candidatus Saccharibacteria bacterium | reverse complement strand
TAGGACAGCGGCCTTTGAAGCCGTGAATTTAGGTTCGATCCCTAATCTCCCAGCATTTCTGAAAAATAGCTATCAATGCCTCACTGGTCTTTATTGCCATTGATACTAAAGAGTTCGATAGTAGTTCTAAACTTTGATATATTTGCTGCATGAGTTTTGAAGGACCTCCGCGGAAGAAAAAGAGTTTTTATGAAGTTCTTGGAGTAAGTGAAGTGGCTTCCGATAAGGAGATCAATGAAGCTTTTAGAGCCTTGTCGAAGAGACTTCATCCAGACAATAGAGAAACGGGTGATGAGGTAAAGTATAAGGAGATTTCCGAAGCATATACTGCTTTAAAAAAGTCAGAGGCGAGAGAAAAATACGACCGGGATCAGAAAGGTCAGGATTCTGCCATGAACAGAACGAGAACAGCTCGTCCTTACTCAGAAAGTCCGAGACCACAGGTCATTACCTTAATCGTGGAAACTAAGGCTGGGAAAACATTTTTAACTCTGGAAGGTAAACGTATTTCCAAAGAATATGATTCTATACGAAAGCTAGAAGAAGGTGTAGTAGATTTTTATATTGGTACACTCAACAACCAGGTAGATGTTCTTGATCCAAAGGGAATGTTTGGAATTGTTGAAGCAAGTTATAAATCTATTGAATACAGAAACGGTATTATTGTTGCCACGAGTCTTTCTTCTGATAGTAAGAGCCTGTTAGATATAAAAACGGGAAGGGAGATAATTGGAGGTTATAAAGAATTCCGGATCATAAACGACAATGTGGTAGGGATCAGACTGTTTGGGGGTGATATTGACATACTAAGCCCCGATACTGGCAGACCTATATCACACAATTTCAAACAAATCGTAATTGAGAATGGAGAGTTAGTCGGAATTAAATGGGACGGTAGCAAAGGGGTTGTAGTATTGGAAAGGAAGTAAAGAAATTAACTGTAAGTTAGAAAAGTTCCGACATTGTCCCAGACTGCCAGCACTAAAAGAGAAAAGCCTACGCCCCTGAGGGTTTCGGCCTTTTTAGATGCTCGTTAGATAGCCAGCAATTTCTTTAGTTCGTCTAGATTTGTGACATTGCGATTTCTCGGGACTGCTCCCCAGATGTCATATCCGTGCACTCGACGAACAATATGGAATCCGAGATCGTGTGCTCCGCTATTGGTGCGAATGCAGAAGGAACGGATGAGCGCAGCATTCGGGCCGCACCACTCCAAGAAAATGTGGATTTGGACCTTGGCACGAAGCAATTCAAAGGATCCATGAACCTGGGCACCTTCCTCGTCTACAAGAATCTGCCGCCACTCATAAAAATCATCTTCCAGCTCATCGAGCGGATTGAACGTTATTTTGAGTTTTTTGAACCAGTGACTCATTACAGCTCGGGTAATATCGATGGCGTGGAGATCCTCCGCCACCCTCATTCCGTTGATATACATGGTGGGCCTCCAATCTAGACAGAACCTACCTAGATTGCATAAAGGTTCCAACATCGTCCCAGACGACCAGCTTGTATAAAACAAAAGCCGCCCAACAAAAGTCGGGTGACTTCTGTCGCGCGGCTCACTTCGTGTGCTTGCTGGAAATGTCCCAAAGAGATGCTCCGGATTGCCTAAGAACCTCAATGTCGAGTATCAGAGCCTCAGCATCTCGTAGCGCTGATTCACGGACAGTCGGCACGGGAGCACTTTGCCCATCAAGCCATCTAGAAATAGTCTCCTCGGACTTCTCCATCTTATCCGACAGAGCGCCAGGAAAGTCCTTGCCGCCAATGAAGTAGTACATAGCGGCAAGAAAACGAAGATGTGACTGGAACGCAAAATCATCATACTCCTGTGTGCCGGCGACATGATCATGTAGAGCATCTCGAGTGACAGCAAGAAGTTTCAAATCGAATGACCCGGACTCATCACCTTGAAGTGGACTAAGTAGGCTACGGTCTAGTCGGCGTGATTCATTGGACATGAGATATCCTTTCTTATCTGAGGCCACCGTATCATG
>CAZYDN010000001.1:4649-60238 GCA_964646315.1 uncultured Candidatus Saccharibacteria bacterium | reverse complement strand
GGCGTGATTCATTGGACATGAGATATCCTTTCTTATCTGAGGCCACCGTATCATGACCTACAAAAGGTTCCAATATAGTTCCAGACTACCAGCTTATTTGACGTGCGAAGCTAGAGTTGTATTGTCAGTGCAGAAACGAACAGAAAGGAACCATAATGGATGCGTGGTATGCCGAAAAAGAACGGCTCGCAAAGGAAAAGGCACGTCGTCTTGATGTTACTGCATTACCGACTAGCTTCATCCTTCGCGGCTGCAAGCCGATCCTCGTCAGGCAGGTGCATGTTCAAGAAGCTCTACGTGTTGAGCTTGGTGATCTCGAACAGATGATCACTTTGCTTGAATACGCTGTTGATCAGGGAACATATTTTGAATCCTTTTTCTCCAAATCTACGGGGGATACAGGAACCAGCTCGATTACCTTAGTGAGAGCCTGGTATTACTTCAGCATCCCGTTAGCTCGATGAGGGCTGTGAGGAACCGACGCCGCCCCGGTATATGGGCGGTTTTTTATATAAAAGGTTCCAACATCGTTCCAAACTGTCAGCAATAAAGAATGAAACCGCCCTCATACGAGGACGGTTTCGACGGCTAGGGTTACGGATTTCCGACGAGTTCATTGTACCGATCACCCAGCACGCGTCTTGTGTAGCTTTCGAACTCAGAACTCATAAAGGTCCTGAGTCTTTTGCGACCTTCAGCGATACGCCGCTGGACTTCATTTTTCCAATCGGGTCCGCCGACAATCTGAACTGACTTACTCATAAGGTGTCTCCCTTCTCTATATAGAGGGTATCACGTCAAAATACAGGTTCCAACATCGTCCCAGACTGCCAGCAATTTTATAAAACAGAAAACCCACCTGAGCGGGAATTCCGCCGGTGGGCATATTAAGCCGTCCGTTCTTTATAGTCTTCGGGGTCAGTGTCCCAATCTGGTCCAAAGATCCAAGCTAGGAGATAGAACCAGAAGACAAACTGACCTAGATAGTCGAAGAAGGGGTTAGTGAAGCAGAAGAGCACAATGATTACTATTATGCGTAACCAGAGTGTCGGTATGCCGAAGGCATACGCAATACCTCCGCACACGCCACCGATCCAGCCATCCTCGCGCACCTTCTTAAAGGGCTTACGTTCGCTCATCTGAAGCTCCGTATGTTTAATTCTGTATATAGATGTAACCTTACAAAATTGTATTGTCAATCGTAGCCTGGTTCCAACATCGTTCCAAACTGCCAGCCATATAGTGAGAACACCCAACGAGGTCAGGTGATCTCGTTGGGTGTTAGTGGTTTCGCTTTCGGGGCGGGAACAGGCTGGGACGGAGAAGCCGACCGCATTGGTTCCAGCCAATCCCTTTCCCAATCACTGCTCCAATAGTGAAAGTGAATATGGCGACAAAGAACCCGATGCCACAGGCCCTCCAAATCTCAATGGTTTGACCCATCTTGGAACTCCTTAAGGTTGCTCTGGACGGAAATTACCATGTATTACTGAAAGGTTCCAACATCGCCTTAGATTGTTAACTTGATTTAACAATTCGTTCCTGGCATCCTCAACTGAGATTGGAGGTTCCTATGACCACATGGACATACGATGACAAGATCATTGGGAAGTTGGTATCGGTGCTTGTCTGCGAAGCCCGTGAACACGGAGAGAATAGGGGATGCGTTTGTAATCTTATCGGCGCTACGGTGACGGTAGAATCTAAATTCGAGGACCCCTTATCTCTGACTCCGGCATATCGACTTGTTGGTATCGATAAATTAGTTCGACGGAAGGAAGTCGAATTATTAGAATAAGGCGATCACTCACGTGGTCGCTTTTTCCATTATTCGGAATATTCCAAAGTCATCTCAGATGGCGGTGCTCCAACAGTGTAGAATTCAGGCATGATAGATTTTTCTAAAGAAGAACTAGAGGGTGCACTTGAGAGGATTAACTCTTTGATTAGTAAGAGTGAGAAGGCGAAGGTGAATTTAACCCGGGGTCATCTGACACTTATTGAAAACAGAATTGCTGCACTGCGAATCGCAGAATCCTTGATACGCAGAGCGTTGAAAGAAGGGAATTGAAGACGTTTACACTTTATCCCAGCTGCGAGTATCTATTGAATACTTACTAAGACAAGTATCACGAGCGTTACAAAGCCAAATATGCCAAGCGTTTTGAGAAAGTACGATACCGCTTCGGTCTTCTTATTCTCTATGAGTCTTACGATAGGCTGATAAAAAAACAGGAAAGCCATAATTGCTGCGGAAAATACAAACAGAGAAATTGCGCCAATACCATCTAGGAAGGTGTCTGGAGTATTGTGACGTAGTGACTCAATATAATGCATAAAGAGAACTACAGTACCTATATAAAGCACAGCGAATACGGCATTTATCAGAGGATTCCATTTCATATACTTCCTATAACATTACGTAATTCCTATTAGTTACGTGTGGAATTAGCAGGGGGTCGTTTAGAATTGCAGGAAGGCCAATTCATTAACCATTTTCTCATTCAGAAAAATGATACGATACTTACATATGGACCCTCTATTTCTTCTTATTCTTGTAGTTGCTGCAATCGCAGTTCTGTTTCTTGTTATCCGACAAATTAACCAGTACGAGCGCGGGGTACTTTTTACTATGGGTCGGTTCTCTGGAATTTTGGAACCCGGATGGAGAATAGTTATCCCGATATTTCAGGCCTTTCAAAAGGTCGACATGCGTACCAAAGCTGTTGATGTGCCCGACCAAAATGCAATTACGCGCGACAACGTTTCAGTGCGTGTTAATGCTGTTATTTATTACAAAGTATCTGATGCCGAAAAAGTAATTATAGAGGTAGAGGATTTCCGCTATGCAATTTCGCAGTACGCTCAAACAACTATGCGTAATATTGTGGGCGAAGTTACTTTGGACGAACTTCTTTCAGGAAGGGATAGAATTGCGGAGCGCATTCGCGAGATAGTAGATCTTGAAACTGATGCATGGGGTCTAAAAGTTCAGAACGTTGAACTGAAAGATGTGAGTCTTCCTCCCGAAATGGAGCGCACCATTGCGAAGCAGGCAGAGGCTGAGCGCGAGAAGCGCGCCGTTATTATCAACTCTGAGGGAGAACTTGCGGCTGCCGAAAAGGTTGCTCAGGCGGCAAGCATCCTCTCGGCTGTTCCGGGAGCACTTCATCTACGAACGCTCCAATCGATAAATGATATTTCTTCAGATCAATCGAACACGGTAGTGTTCGCCCTTCCGCTCGAGGTGCTAAAGGCGTTTGAAGGTTTTAAGAAATCCTAAGGGCCACATCTAATCTTGATAGTTTCTAACTTCCCCAGTTAGTAAAAACACCAACAGCAAGCTCTGCCCAGAGCCACACGAAGAGTAGTACTAGTGCAATAACTCCCCCAAGGCGATGTTTTCCTGCCTTTTGCCAAATAAGGCTAAGACTAATTCCTGCCACAAAAATGATGGACCCCGCGACAACAAAATCACTGACCGTCCATGGCCATTTAAATAGGTAAGGGATAAGAAGAATAATAAACGTTCCAAGCGCAGTAAAAGAAATGTGTTTAGGTGACATATACTAGGATAACTATCTGTGAACATAAAAGGTTCCAACTGATTTCTGGTAGCTATATTTTGATATAATTACCATATGAAGAACCTGGCCTCCGGCTCGATGCACTCTCTGCCAAAGGACTTGCGTGAAGCGCTGTCTGCTTCCGTGAAAGCGCGCACCGTGTGGGAAGACATCACACCACTCGCGCGTAGTGAATGGATTTGCTGGGTAACGTCGGGCAAGAAGGCTGAGACAAGAAGTATTCGTATTGAGAAAGCGATATCCAAGCTCAATGGTGGTATGCGTCGTCCGTGTTGCTGGGCAGGATGTCCTCATCGCGAGGTAGGATAGAATCACCGTATGGTACGCAAGCCGGACGTAAAACGAGAAAAGCTCACGCATACACAAGTGAGTCCTGGAGCAGAGATATATATGGAAGGTGCGCTAGTGGTGGGCGCGCTTCTGGAGGACGCGAAGTTAGAGAAAGTTACGTTCGAAGAATGCGTTGTAGAAAATAGTAATTTTACTGGAGCCAATGTAGCCGAGGCGAATATAACGGACACAATTTTGGAAAAGTGCACGTTCACCGGGGCGGCGGTGTACGAGGCGAGTCTTAATCGTGTGCTAGTAAAGTCCACCCGATTCCAGGCGGTGACCCTTGCAGAGTCCGATATGCAAGATGTGCATTTTGCTTCCTCGAAGCTCGATGGAGCCAACTTTAGATTTAGTAAATTGAAGGATGTTCTTTTTTATTCATGCGAAATGGTTGGGTGTGATTTTCTCGGTGCAACGCTCGAAAATGTAGAGTTTCGGAACTGTAATTTGGAAAGTGCTCAATTTGTATCTGGAAAACTCATGGACGTGCAGTTCCCCGGATCCAATCTAGAAGATATAAAAATAGATAAAACGAGTATCGAGAATGTAACCGTATCAACAGGACAAGCGCTCTATCTCTCAGGAGTTTTTGGGCTACACATTCAGGATTAACCTTTTCACATAAGTTATTGCCAAGAAGCGAAGGAGAAATGAGTCTACCTGGTGTGCGTGATACTATGCTGAAATGTTCGATCCCCACAGTAGTAGCACTGCCGGATACCATCTTTTTCTAGAGCCTGAAGGTGTCCTCCGTCAAAAGCTTAGTACCGTTATTGAGCAGCTTGCGGAAGAGTACGGAGGTCCATTATTCACTCCCCATGTCACACTACTTGCTCGCATTGCCTCAGAGGAAGAAGCGCTTCTTGTAGAGAAGGCAAAACTCCTAGCAGAACAGATCGCTCCGTTTTCCATTACTCTTGGAAATTTTGGTCTTGAAGATGCTTATTTTAGAGCCCTGTATGTTCATGCAGAGTGTGAAGAGATAGTGCGAGCACATAAAAGTGCGAACCAGATTTTTGGTACTGAGGATGAGAGAGCGTATATTCCACACGTAAGTTTGCTGTATGGGAATTACCCGTATGACCGCAAGCAAAAAACTGCGCAGGCACTTTCGCTGCCTCCAGGCGAGACATTTCTAGTAGATCGTATACATCTATATAAAACCGAAGGTGAAGTATCTGAATGGATTCATATTGGTGAATATTCATTAACCTTGCCTTCGAAGTAGCAAACTGACAGGACGCCACGAACCTGGTAAAATGCAAAAATCATGCCGCAAGTACTGCTTTTCTATAAATACGTCACCATAGAGGACCCTGTTGCCCTTATGCATAGTATTCGTGCTCTTGCCACAAAGCACGGCCTCCTTGGCCGCATATTGGTAGCAGAAGAGGGAATAAACGGCACCGTAGAAGGGACTGTAGAAAATACAGAACTCTTCGCGTCTAGCTTGCTTGAACACCCGCGTTTCTCAGATATGAACATAAAGCGTAGCGAAGGCACCGGAGCTGCGTTTTCTAAATTGTATGTAAAAGTGCGAGACGAAATTGTGGGTACTCGTTTTCCTAAGAATGTGGATCCTCGCGTACGCACTGCCACCCACTTAAAGCCAGAAGAGCTTCGCAATTGGTACGAGGAAGGAAAAGACTTTGTGGTTGTAGATATGCGCAACGACTACGAGTACCAGGCCGGACACTTCAAAGATTCTATAAATCCAGGTCTTGAGAACTCTCGTGACTTGCCACTCGCACTGCCAAAGCTCGAAGAGCTCAAAGACAAAACGGTGCTCACTGTCTGCACGGGAGGTATTCGCTGCGAAAAGATGTCTGCCTTTCTTCTTGAGAACGGATTTAACGATGTGTACCAGCTGGAGAACGGCATGCATGCGTATATGGAGAAGTATCCTGGAAAGGACTTCCTTGGCTCGCTTTATACGTTTGATAAACGTCTCACCATGAACTTTGGTGGAGACCGTGAAATTGTGGGGCGCTGTAAGCACTGTGGAGCAGCTACGGAGGAATACGTAAACTGCGCTAATAATTTTTGCCACCTTCATTTCCTCGCCTGCAGTGATTGTCAAGAAGAGTCTGGTACCTATTGCTCCCTCGAGTGCAAAGAACACGTAGCAAACACTTCGGAAGTTACTCATGGCTAAGAGTCTACATACGCACGACGTCATTGTAGTAGGCGGCGGAGCCTCGGGCATGATGGCTGCGGGTATAGCTGCAGAGGCGGGGAAGCGTGTGCTTCTGCTTGAGAAGAACGATGTGCTTGGTGCGAAGCTCGCCATTTCAGGTGGAGGACGCTGCAATATTTTGAACGCACAGGAAAATGAGCGCGCACTTCTGTCACACTACGGAGAAGCGGCACCTTTTCTCTTTTCTGCATTTTCCGAGTTCGGTATGCAGGAGTCGGTGGCCTTTTTTGAACGCATCGGCGTGCCTATTGTTGTGGAGAAGCTTAATCGCGCATTTCCAAAGTCACAGCATGCACCAAGTGTAGTGGCTGCGCTTGAAGACTATTTGCGTAAGGGGAATGTGGAGGTGAGACTTAATACAGAAATTGCTCGCATTAAAACAGAAGCTGGAGCAATTACTTCAATTGTGGCTCAAGGATTTGAATTTTCAGCTGATTCCTACATTTTCGCTACCGGAGGCGTGTCACACCCAGAGACCGGCTCTACGGGAGACGGATTTAATTGGCTTTCTGAGCTTGGACACACAGTGCTCTCTCCTACACCCACTATTGTGCCACTTGCTGCAAAGGAGAAGTGGATTCACAAGTTAAAAGGTACGACATTTGAAAACGCAAAAATTACGTTCTTTCAAGATGGCGTGCGTAGTTTCTCTAAGAAGGGAAATATCCTTCTTACTCACTTTGGTCTTTCTGGACCGACTATTTTAAACAGTGCAGGAGATGTAGCGGACCTGCTCCACGCGGGCACAGTAACTGCTGCAATCGATTTATTTCCTACAAAGGACATTGGAATTCTCGATCAAGAGCTCGTAGCTCTTTTTGATAGCAACAAGAATAAACTTCTTCGTAATGCGCTCCCGAGCCTCATTCCTTCTAGTTGCGTAGAAGTGCTTCTAGGATTAGTTCCAGAGATAGACCCGGACACCAAAGTGCACAGCGTCACCAAGGAGCAGCGCCGCGTGCTTGTGGATTTGTTTAAGGGGCTTCCGGCAACTATCTCGGGGCTCATGGGCTTCAGTAGAGCGGTGGTTGCAGACGGGGGAGTCACTCTCGCAGAAATTGATATGCGCACAATGCGGTCTACAAAAATTTCAAATCTTTTGGTCACCGGAGATTTGCTCGACATCACTCGTCCGTCTGGAGGGTACTCGCTCCAGCTTTGTTGGACTACCGGGTACATTGCGGGCAAGAACGCGTAAGTTCGATACCTACTCTGCCAGCAATATAAAAGAAAAGGCCGCGAATCTCTCCGCGACCCTCAAGGGACTTCATAGTTGAATATCGAAACAGGCTTGCCTTGAGACTTCGCCTTTTCAATAGCATCTTTCGTACCGGAAGTACGATTGATCCAAAACGCGTAGAGCTCGTCAGAAGCATTGATAACTTCCATGTTCCGCTCATAGTAGGTAGTCTCATTGCAGACAGTGTTTGTCGGATGCTCGATTAGCGCATATGCGTTTGCCGTTCTGAGGCGCGTGAGTTGCTCGATGAGTATCTCGGCCTGCGCATGTGTAATGACACCTTCTTCGGCTCTGTTCCTGTAATGGGCAGAGTACCGCTCAAGCGTAACGGGGAGGAACACCTTGATACGGGTCGCTTCGGGATTCAGCTTCAGGGCTTCATCTGTGGCAATGTAGTCCACGTTCAAGGCACCTCCTGAGACGATACCGTCGCCACGATTGAGAATACCCTGAACCATGGCACGGACATCTCGTTCGACGACTTCATTGGCTGTTCGCCAACCTCCACTAATTCCAATCCATCTCATCTATTCTCTCCATTTCTGGTCTAGACAGAAACTAGCATAGATTGCATAAGGGTTCCAACATCGTCCCAGACTGCCAGCAATAAATTATGATCTTTGACTTACCTTTCTCCCTAGGGCACTCTTATAAACGGACCGGATACATTCTAAACCCGATCCAATCGTTTCCTTTAACGAAGGGAGGGCTTATGCGTAAGGGCCACTAGAGCAGCCGAGTTCGCCGCATCATGACTAGCTCGGTCTGTGCCTAAGGGCATATATGATGTTGGCGGAGGGCCGGGACAATGTTCCGGCCCTCATCGTTTATATACAAAAGTTCCAACATCGTCCCACGCAGCCAACTCAAATTAGTAAGAGCGCCGTACCCAAAGGTCGTGCGCTCTCGTCTGCGAGATTACCCCGGTATGTCAGTTCTTCTTTTTCGGAGGAAACAGAAGCATACCGGCGACAACTCCCCACAAGAGGCCAATGCTTAGGTTAATCGGAAATCCAAGCAAAAAGCCGATTATAAAGGCTAACCAATTCATTGGCGGCTCCTTAAAGATCTGTACATTTATTATAAATCTAAACCTATATTAAGTCAAGTATAAAAAGTTCCAACATCGTCCCAGACTGCCAGCTATATTTTCAATACCTCTTTATGATAAATGGGGGCAGGACTCATGTAGCCATTTAGCTACGAGGTGTAGGCAGGCCAAAGAATGGGTCCTGACCCCATTTAGCCTGGGTTGTCGCTCTATTCCGTAGAGTCAATTTACTATTGACAATATCGTATTATAAGTGTTAAATTAATATTGAAATTGTTGTTTTCATACTCGCTTTCTGCGGGTCAACCAGGAGATACTCATGGCTACGATTCTGTTCGAGAAAGCCTCAGGCACCGGAAACGGTTTCAGGGTTCATCTAGATGTGCGTCTTCGCACGCGTCTCTCACGGAGCTTCTTCAGGACTGACTATGTCCCTGACACTCTTACCGAAATCGGCAAGAAGATCTGCGAGGGAATCGCCGAGATTCCCGGCATCGATCGGGAAATCATGGTGAGCACCTATTCGCTCGAGACTGGTGTCGGCTACGCCTTCGATCCCAAGCTCGTCATCGAGCAGGTCATCGCCGTCATCCAATCGGTCGGCGAAAAAGTGCAACTCGGGTACCTGCTCCCCGAAAACCGTATCAAGCTGGTGGACCAATTGGAAGTGATCGCCGTCGAGGACATGCGAGCCAACGGCTAATACCCAACCCACTGTCGAACTAAGATGGAAATCCTCTGTCTACTGTTTGGCGGTGGGTTTACATTATTCATGACAGTTCCAACATCGTCCCGCGGCCAGCTAATAGAGTATACGAATACGAAATGGCCAACGAGTAATTCGTAAACGGGTCAATATGTTTGTCGATTGACAATCTTATATAACATGCTATTATGGTATATAGATTTGAAAACAAGGAAACCGATTCATGCGCAAGGTAACCGCAATTGCTATTCTGTCGCTCATGGCTGCAGCCTGCAACGACGACCCTGGTCCGAAATCTCCTGCTCCACCGTCGGGAGCTGATTTGCTCGATAGCAAATTGCCGCGAATACAGGTGGCTGATGCCAAAGAGCGCGATGCCATTGATAAATTTAAGATTAGGATCGGCATAAACTATCAAGGCGCGATCTATAGCTGCCAGTATGTCGACGAAGGGGTCGTCCTGCTGCGCAGTAAGGACGGCGAGTTCTACCGCATCAAAAGCACTGAATTCGAGCGCTTCGGAAAAAGTTCCCGTCGGTACAAGAGCTACACGCTCGAACCTTGGTGGGGAAGCGATACTGAACTCAGGTTAACAACCGAGGAAACGGATACGCTACGGTGGAGTAATTTCACGAGCGTGCTGTGTCCTGAGGACGGCGACACATACGACCGCGCGTGGCGGACTTACCGCTTCAGTCGTACCCTGTAACGCATTATCTCTTCGAATGGGCGCCGCACAATCTGCGGCGCCCACCTTTTTTATAAGGGTTCATGAAAACCGAGTTCCTACTAGGACGGTTCCAACATCGTCCCGGATTGCCTGCAATATCAGTCTGTGAAAACATCCTTGCTACACTATGAGTATGAAAAAGTATAAGACCGTCGAGGAATTTTTAAATGACCAACCAAAGGGAAAGAAAATTCAAATTGAATCTCTGCGCCGAATTATTCTTGCCGCCAATTCTCGACTCGTTGAAAGTATCAAATGGAACGCTCCGAATTACGCATTTGCTGGAGAAGATCGAATTACATTCAATGTTGCGAATAAGGAGGGTCGGGTAAAGCTTGTCTTTCATATGGGTGCACTACGCAAGGAGGATAAGAAGGGAGCACCGATTATAGAAGACGCCGCACAAATCCTCGAGTGGGTCTCGGATATTCGTGGGTACGCAACATTCAAGAGCATTAAGGATATTGAAGAGCGTGAATCTGCACTCAAAAGCTTCATTAAACGCTGGCTAGCAATCACGTAGATCCCAAAATATTATCAGGGCATTAATCATTTGCTCATGATAGGTAGTGTTAACTGTCGTAAATGAAAAAGCCAGCGCAGATATACATAGGCACTTCGGGCTGGCACTACAACCACTGGATCGGTCTCTTCTATCCTGAAGAGGTGAAAGGGTACAACGAGCTCAAATTCTTCTCAGAGCATTTCGATACGGTGGAGAATAACTCCTCCTTCTATCGCATCAGTAAGGAAACAACCTACAAGACCTGGTCGCGCATGACACCGGAGGGTTTCAAGTTTTCCCTAAAGCTTAATAAGGCTATCACTCATATAGCGCGGCTAGAGCGAACAAAGGAAGCGGAAGAGAAAGTCATATATATACTTGAATCAACGCAGATACTCGGGGAAAAACTCGGAGCGATAGTTATTCAGCTACCGCCGAGCTTTAGGTTCGATCTTGAGAAGCTCGATACATTCCTCATATTCTTCACAACACATGCGCGTAAGCTTCAGTATCCTCCCGACATCGCCATTGAGTTTAGAAATAAGTATTGGTTCACAAAAGAGTTGTATGCACTTCTGAGGAAGCATAACGTCGCTCTAGTAGCTGCCCAGTCCTCTCGGTATCCGGGTGTTCAGGAGATAACCGCGGACATAGCGTATGTACGTATGCACGGCCCCGAGAAACTGTTTGCTTCTAAGTATTCTACTGAACAGCTTAAAGAATGGGCGATGTTTATAGAAAAAGCTGCAAAGAAAACTAAGCGAGTCTACGTATACTTCAATAATGATTTCCACGGCTACGCGCTTGATAATGCAAAGGAGCTTAAAGACTTTTTGTAATAATCGCCCGTACTACTTGCCATTCTTAGAGTACTCACGCATAGTGAAAACCGTCTCATAATCAGGAGAAGTTTGATGACACCAGTTCTTGAAAAGAAGCGACTGCGAATTGTCTCGTACTGTCACTTGCCACCCCTTCGGATTCCGGCGCCTCATATTCCGCCAGACCCGAAACTGTTCCCAGCGATTACGGGTTTTGAAGACTCTTCGGTCGTGGCGGAAATCGGCTGGCTCGGTGGCACGTTCCAGCTCGTGGATGTTTCTGGCCTCACGCGAAGCGAGACTGAGAAACAGGTACGCAACGACTTCGGGGTGGAAGTACAGGTGGAAGCAGCCCGTTTCTTTCAGTGTTTGGAATGGGTTCACAAGGACACCCACGAACACAAATTCGCCTTTGAGCGCATTGTCGTTTATCCAGTGGGTGGCGCGCCAATGGTGGCGGTCCGTACCGATACCGGCTTCGCGCGCGCACCCTACCAGGGAGACGAAGCGCCGTGGGGCCCCGGCACTCTGTGCCTGCTCTACATTCCCTCCATGTAAGTGAGAGGAACTTCAGCCCCGCGGTAATACGCGGGGCTGCTCTTATAAGGGCTTACCAACAACCTATAAATGTGGTAGAGTGCAGGAAACGTGGCTAGCAAACTAAGTACAGAACAAGGAGGGCCTCCAAAAGAGGCTCTGGTCCGATTCGAGAACGTGTCCTTTGGATTCGGTCACAATCACCCTATCCTCGACTCGGTAAATTTCAATCTCCGTCGCGGAATGAAGGTAACGCTCATGGGGCAAAACGGCGCCGGAAAGTCGACGCTCTTTAAGCTCATCATGGGCGAGCTTAAGCCGGAAGACGGAAAGATACAGATTCCGCGCGGGCTCTCTATCGCAATTTCCTCACAGGTTGTAGCTCAGGAAGATCGTGAGCTCACCATACGAGAATTTTTTGAGAAGCGATTTTCGGAAAAGGTCTATGATATCGACCCAAAGATTGAAGCGGTGCTCGAAGTAGTAAACCTTCACGCTCCTCACGATCGCATCATAAAGTCATTCTCTGGTGGCCAGCAGGCGCGCTTGCTTCTTGCATCCGCACTTATTCAGGACCCCGACCTGCTTCTACTCGACGAGCCTACCAACAACCTCGACACTGCAGGTATAGAGCACCTTACGTCGTTCTTGAAAAAGTACGAGAAGAGTGTGATGGTTATTTCCCATGATGCAGAATTCCTCAACTCCTTTACCGAAGGCGTGCTCTACCTTGATGTGCACACACGCAGGATTGAGCAGTACGTGGGTAACTACTATGACCTTCTTAAAGAAATTCAGGCTCGTATTGAGCGCGAGAATCGAAAGAACGCGCAGCTTGAGAAGCAGATTCAAGACAACAAAGACAAGGCTAACTTCTTTGCACAGAAAGGAGGCAAGATGCGTGTAGTCGCAAAGAAAATGCGTACCGCAATTGAGGAAATGGAGGAAGACAAAGTGGATGTGCGCAAAGAGGATAAGACCATCCGTAACTTTGTGATTCCTGCTCAGCCTGAAATTATTGGAGAACTTCTCACCATTACTTCGTACACCACCATCGATCCTAAAAAGCATGTGCCGGTGACGCACAAGGCAGATATCGTACTCAAGAAAAAGCAGCACTTACAGCTTAAGGGTCCAAACGGTATCGGAAAGACAACACTCCTTGAACGCCTTGCTTCTGGAGAAGCCGAGGGTGCGCAGATTGCTAAGGGAGTCCGGGTAGGGTACTACCGTCAGGATTTCACCACGCTCAATTTTGAACGAACCGTTCGAGAGGAGTTGCTTGCCATTATGGATAAGCCTGAGGAAGAAGCGATGCGCAAGGTAGCGGCGAGCTTCATTATTACGGCTGAGCACATGAACAAGAAAATTGGCTCCCTTTCTGAAGGACAGAAAGGCCTCGTGGCATTTGCTCGTTTGGTGCTCATGCGTCCAGGACTTTTAATACTCGACGAGCCAACCAACCACATAAACTTCCGCCACCTTCCGGTGATTGCGAAGGCGCTCGACGAATACGAAGGCGCTATGATTTTGGTATCTCACGTTCCTGAATTTGTGGAGCAAATACGCATCGACAATGTTCTCGACTTAGGTAAAAAGTAATTCATGCCAAAAGAGTGGTACGTCTACATGGTGGAATGCGCAGACGGAACACTCTACAGTGGAGTGACGACGGATGTAGAGCGACGAATTAAAGAACATAATGATTCTCCTAAGGGGGCAAAATACACGCGTGCAAAACGCCCGGTAGTGCTTGTATATACCGAAACGTGCGTAGACCGAACCGAGGCTACCAGGCGCGAGTACACGCTCAAGCAACTGTCCCGAGACGAAAAGCTCAAGCTAATTTACACCGACCCTAAATAGGGAATGGGAAAACGTTTCAATCCTTTGTCTGTGTGTATGAGAGCTTCGGTGTGAATGGGTGAGGGTGCGGGCTGCAGACGGTCCTGCATAATACTGCGCGCACTGGTGCCCAGATAGAGCGTATGATCGCCATACTTATGCTCGAGTCTATCCATGGCAATCATGAGCCGCTCGTTCTTTTCTCCTTTGTGTTCGGTATCAAACAAATCTTGCTGCACACTACTTGGAGCGTGAAGATTGTGCAGCGTAATACCTGTGGCTCGATACAGAATGTTTTTTTTATATACTTTCAAAAATGCAGAGCGTAAAAGGGGAAGAATATCTCCCGGAGAGCTTGTAGAAACTAGCAAACGAATTTCACCACCCTGGTAGCGAAAGTCCTGTGTCTTCAAAAAGAAACTCATACTGTCGGCCACTAGTCCTAGCCTGCGTATTTTTCTGCATCCATGTTCTGTGTGTTGTGAGAGTTCAGAGAAAAGATGACGGGGGTCGCGGGTAGGTGGGGTAAACGTGCGAGTGCGCTGTACCGATTTTTGATCCGTAGCGTTTATGTAATCTACGGGAAGTACACTGTTTCCTCGTAACTCCTCCCATACCTCAATCATGGGTTTGGTAAAAATGCGTTCTATACGCGCGCGGTCTGATTGCACAAATTCAAGCGAAGAATGAATACCCATGCCAACAAGCTTCTTTACACTCTGCGGGCCGATACCCCACACATATGCGGCAGGCGTGTTACGCAGAAGCGTCTCGCGGTTCTCGGCAGTTACGACGCAGAATCCGTTTGGCTTTTCGTGCTTTGATGCGAGCTTCGCGAGCACTTTTGTAGGGCCCATGCCAAGAGAGAAAGTCATATTGAGCTCTCGTTGCAAATCTTCTTTTATCGCTCGTGCACATGCTAGGGGATCAGCTACATGAGAGAGGTCTGCAAAGCATTCATCCACACCATATTCTTCTACCAGAGGTGCGTGGCGTCTTGTAATCGCGTACATTCGCTTTGAAATAGTGGCGTAGAGTTCGTAGTCCGAAGGAAGAACGGTAACCTGGGGGAAGTGGCTTCGCACAACATGTATGGGAGTCGCCCTGCTGATACCCAGCGCTTTGGCTTCGTAGGTGGCGGCAGTTACGATGCCACGTTCACGCCCGGTGACCACCGGTTTCCCCCGCAGGTCGGGTCGCCTGGAAACTTCGCACATGGCGAAGAATGCGTCTCCATCTACGTGTAATATAAAATTTTGTCGCTGATTAGGAACATTCATAATATGGATGTTCCTATTAGTATTTTCGAACGATTGCCGTAACAACAGCTTCAATATTTAGATTGCCTTTTGGGTAGATGGGTTTGTATTCACTATTTGCCGGTTCCAAATAGTATTTGTCGTTCTTCTTTCGCAAATACTTCATGGTGTATTCGCCCTCGATAGAAGCGATGACAATTTGCCCGACTTTGTAGGTCGGCTTGCGCTCTACTATGACCAAGTCTCCCGGGTGTATGCCAGCTTCAATCATGGAGTCGCCCTTCACCTTGAGAACGTAACTCGATTCCTTGTTTGGGGTGAGGTATTCATCGAAATCCATCACATCGAGCATTTCTTCTTCTGCGGGAGTAGGGAACCCAGCTTCCACTACGCCAAGCAAGGGAACGCCACGAAGCTCGCGACCAGGAGTGATTCTGCCCTGAAGGTCTTTTTCTAGTACACCGTCCTCGACGAGTTTGCCTACAAAACGGTACACGGAATTCTTGGACTTCACGCCCAGTAATTTCATGAATTCCTGATAGCCGGGCATGCGGCGATGTTGTTGCCAAAATCCTATAACAGCGCGTTTGCGTGAGTGGTAATCCATCTCTTCATAGTAGGTGAACCAGGGTTCACCCGTCAATATGGGGATTACGCAAGACCCAGTGCGTGGAGGAATTCTGAAAGTTCTTCGCCTTCGATAGGGCGGAAAGCGCCACCCTTAAGTGCGCCAATTTTGATATTCATAATACTCATACGACGAAGGTCTGATACTTCGTTATGGAGCGCTGACACCATGCGACGAATCTGGTGAGATTTGCCTTCGGTCAGGGTAATGCGAAATGCCTTCTCTCCGAGAATATTTACTTTGGCAGGACGAGTCATGTATCCCTCGATAAGCACGCCGCCTTCCATGTTTTCTTTAAAGGTTGCACGCAAAGGAAGCTTGGTGCGTACTTCGTATGTTTTTTCGTGAGCGTGGTCAGGATTCAAAAGACGATCCGTAATGCGTCCGTCGTTGGTGAGAATGATGAGTCCGTGCGACGCCTTATCGAGTCTGCCAATAGGGAAGAGTTTGAGCTGCTTCACCTCAGGAGGAAGGGAGTCAAGAATGTTCTCGCTACCCGTTGCCTCTTTATGTGTATCGACATCTACAGGTTTATTAAAAGCTAAATAGGTGTAGCGTCCGGGTCGTACATTGCGACGTACTTCAACTACGTCGCCCTCTTCAATTTTGTCTCCCACTTGAGCGATGCGTCCATTGATGAGTACGGCCTTCTTCTCCACGAGCGTATCAGCCTCGCGACGGGTGGCGTGACCTTGTTGCGCCAAGTACTTATTAATACGCATAGGGTAGAGCGCTTCGTTTGGAATGGGACGTGGACCACGAGCGCGTACGGGAGCTTCTCTAACTGCGCGGTCCATATTCTTGCGGCCACCACGAGGAGCGGGCTTTGCGCGATATGCTGTACCGGCTGTGGTGGTCGCAGGCACCGAGCTCTTCTCCTGCGTAGTGCGGCGTGCAGAGGCAGCGTGTCGCACAGCGCGTGTTGGCTTTTTCTCCACAGGAGCTTTCTTGAGTACGAAGCCGGGCTTTCGGCGAGAAGATGACATGAACATATATTATATCACATGTTGCATAAATTGTACATAATACGAAAAAGCCTCATGCGTGTTGGTATACTGGCGCCATGAACCAACCAGAGCCAGGTATCTACCACCACTTCAAGGATTCGGAAAAATTGTATGAGGTACTCGGAACCGCACTCCACACCGAGACCGAGGAACTTATGGTGGTATACAAACGCCTCTACGAGGCGGATATCCCTCTCTTGTTTGTGCGCCCGCTCGCAATGTTTATGGAGGAAGTTGATAAACCGGAACTTGGGTACAAGGGTTCACGTTTTGTAAAAGTGCCTAGTGGAATTATTTAGGAAGAGTGAGTGGTACTGTGTGGTAATGGAGGCGAACAGTAGAGGATTTACGTTAATAGAGCTTCTGGTGGTAATTGCCATCATTGCACTTTTGTCTTCGGTTATTATGGCTTCTCTGAACAGCGCCCGTAGTAAGGCGCAGGAGGCTGCGCTGAAATCCCATGCCATTGAGTACCGGCATTTACTGGAACTGGAGATGCTTCAGAACAATAGTTATGCAAACCTCGCGCGCGGATGGGTAGGGGGCGGCACCGTAAATGGACAAACTCCCTGTGCTACTCGAGGATTTGCGGGTCCTTATGCAGCGCAGGCTCTTTCTATATGTAACAGCATTGTGAGTATCCTTGGAAGCAGCTACGATCAAGCATTTTTGGTATCGGGCGGAGCAACAAGCTACTCGATAGAGGTTCGCTATCCGAGCGGTCGCATGTTTTGCGCAGGGTCGAGTGGAAACGTATCGGACCAAGTGCCGTACTCAGGACCGGGACTTCTCTACCCGGGCTGTTCTTCAAACCCGTAACTATTTTTGTAACAATGTACCTGTCTCCACATAGTTCCTTCATGGCTACTCTGAAACAAAATGTGTCGCAGTATACACAGGAGGGCTTGCGCGTAGAAAGTAGCAGGCTAGGATAGATGTACGGATGGATACGTTTCTCAAAATGGATATTTTCTTCGCGGTGACGACAGTTGCCGTAATTGTGGTGAGTATCATTTTGACACTCGTCCTCCTCCGCGTGCTCTCGATACTGAAAAAGATAGACGACGTGACTGCGCTCGTGCGTGAGGAGGGCGAGCAGCTTCGGGAAGACTTTGCAGGTGTGCGCGAACGCGTACAAATGGAAGGTCTGCGCATCGGTCATCTGTTCGGGTTTCTGAGCGGCATGAAGAAACGCAAAACCCGCGCGAAGCGGTCATAACAATCAATTATTACAATTTCCATGGCAACGAAGACCACAAAAAAGGTAGCAAGCAAAAAGAAGGGGATGAGCGCGCTTGAGGCCGCTGAGATTGGCGCAGGCGTACTCGCAACCATCGCAGCAGCTGGCGCAGCTGGATACTATTTCTATGGTACGAAGAACGCAAGCAAGCATCGTCATGCAGCAAGTGTCTGGGCAAAAGGACTCAAGCGTGACGCGATGAAGCAGATGAAAAAACTTGAGAAGGTTGACGCTAAGACCGTCGCTGCTGCTATTGAACAGGCAGCGAGTGCATACCGCGGCATGAAGGGTGTGGCTGATACTGACGTAGAATTAGCTGTTCGCGAACTCAAGAAGAACTGGACGATGCTTCAGAAGGAGATGGAGCCATCAGCTGCTGTTAAAAAGGCAGTGAAGACCGCTACGCATCCTAAGGTTGCAAAGAAAGAGGTAAAGAAGGTAGTGAAGAAGGCTGTTACGGCCGTAAAGAAGGCAACTAAGAAGTCTCGCTAACCCACGTTGGGTACGTAAGTAAAAACAGCGCGCTCCGCAAGGAGCGCGCTGTTCGTACTCTACACATGGCATCCATAGCTCTCCTGTGGCACGATAGAGAGACTGCACACATCTATTTGCGCCCCAGGGCAGAAAGAATAGGTATGGGTGGTACGTCATACCATATGGACCAAGACGAGGCAAAAGACTACTTCCTTCAAATCTACGATACCCATGCGGATGCCATATTCCGCTTTGCCCTCGTGAAAGTAAGCGATCGAGAGCGAGCAAATGACATTACCCAGGAGGTCTTCATGCGATTTTGGCAGGCTTTGAGAGCAGGAACGGTCCTTCAAAACGATCGCGCCCTCCTCTATACCATTGCTCGAAATCTCATTATTGACTGGTATCGCAAAAAGAAGGAATCCTCACTGGATGCTCTTACTGATGAAGGGTTCGAAGCGAGAGGTACCGACGACGTACCGATTCTTGAACATGCTCAAACACAAGAAGTGTTGAAGGTGATTCATACGCTCGACGAACCGTCGCGTGAGGCGCTCTTGCTTCGCTTTGTGGAAGGCTTCTCGCCGAGCGAGATTGCCGCACTTAGGGGTGAGACACCAAACGCTATCTCAGTTCGCATTAGTCGTGCTCTTGCCCGGGTTCGTGAACAACTACACGCATATGATTAACAACGAAAAAGATTTCATACAGGGCTTAAAGGGACTCCGCCTCACGCGGTCTGCTCGAGTGCACCTGCGCAATGAGCTCATGGCATACGTAGACGTTCATACTATGCCTGCCTCAGCGAGTGCTCAATTCCATAGTCTCTCCTTTTTGAGTACTTTTTTCCTGCGTTCACGACCGCTTATGGCTGGTGCTTTTGCCACACTTATACTTGTGGCCGGTAGTGGTACGGCGACGTTTGCTGCAGAAAAGGCGGCTCCAGGTGACCCACTCTATGCGGTAAAGGTTCATGTTAATGAGCCTGTGCTTGCAGCATTTGCAGGTTCAGACGAGGCGCAGGCACGACTTCATGCGAAGCTTGCGGTGCGCCGAGTTGAAGAAGCAGAGATTCTGCAAAAGCGCGGTACGCTCACCGATGCTGTTGCTGACGATCTCTCGAATCGATTTTCACAGGAAGCAGACATGGCCGTAGCGGAAGCAGACAAGCTTGAAACCTCCGGAGACGTTTCCGCTTCACTCGCTATTCGTTCTGAACTCGTGCTCGGTCTAAACGCGTACGTGCCAAAGGACACGCTTGCGCTCGCAAGTGAACCATCTAGCCCAGCTGCATCTACTCGTATGATGAAGGGTGACGCGATGATGGCTACGTTGTCCGCTCCCACAGAAGAGCCTCAACCCGAACCCTCGTCTGATTTCCAAAGTGTCGTGGTCCGCAAAATTGCTTTCTTAAACGAGGGACGTGATCGTGTTGAGGTAACTATTGTCTCTCCGCAGGAGACCATCGCCCTTGATACTAAAACCGAAACAACTAGCACTGTGACCGTTCAGAATACGGCGCCTCGTACGCTCTTGGCTGGAGCCTCGGTCACCAGCGCTTCTAAGGCAGCTACCACTACCGCTTCCTCTACCGCGTCGACTACTCCTGCGCTTGGTAAGAGTTTCTTCTCAAGAATTTTGAATTATCGCAACACAGAAAAGCCATCCGTGCCGCTCGAGGCTACCTCTACGAGTGAGGCCATTGCCCCCGTGACCGCTCCCGGCGTTCAGAATATCGACCTGCGATAGGCTGGCGTCCTACGGTAGGCACTTTGCCTGCTCGTGGTAGGATGGCAACATGTTTTGGGCAGACAGCAAAGCCAAAGAAATACAAAGTACCCGAACTCCGCGCAACGGTACGTCTTTTTTAATACGTGACGAGAAAACTATGTCTGGCCGCGTGCATGTGGGTTCAATGCGAGGAGTTGCTATACACGGGCTCGTATCAGAAGCTTTGTCTGAGCTAGGAGTGCAAAACGAATATCGTTACGAGCTCAACGATTTTGACCCGTTCGATAGTATTCCGGGATACCTGGATGCGGCTCGTTATACGGAGCATCTTGGAAAGCCTCTCTACACCGTACCGTCGCCTGAGGAGGGGTATGACAACTATGCAGAATATTTTGCGGCTGAATTTATTGGCGTGCATCAGAAGGCTGGATTCACTCCCAACTACTACCGCGCGACCGAACTCTACCAATCTGGCCAGATGGACGAGTGTATCCGTATTGCGCTCACTCATGCGAGCGATGTGCGGCGTATCTTGAAAGAAGTTTCAGGATCAGTAAAGGATGAGTCGTGGCTCCCTATATCAGTGGTATGTGAGAAGTGTGGAAAAATGATGACCACGCGTGCATATGACTTTGATGGAGAGACGGTGGGCTACACCTGCGACAAAGGGCCAGACGAAACTGTGCCATGTGGACACGTGGGGCGCGTAGCGCCGTGGAAGGGAGCAGTAAAGCTTTTTTGGAAGGTGGACTGGGCTGCTAAGTGGGTAGTGCAGCAGGTTGATGTTGAAGGAGCGGGGAAGGATCACTGCACTAAGGGTGGTTCCCGTGATACGGCAGCGCATATTGCGCGGGAGCTCTACAACTACGAACCTCCCTTTGATATTCCCTACGAATTTTTCCTCGTAGGAGGAAAGAAAATGTCTTCGTCAAAAGGACGGGGTTCTTCTGCAAAAGATATGAGCGACCTGCTTCCGCCACAAGTGTTTCGTTTGGCGCTCATTGGTAAAGATATAAATCAACAGGTGGATGTAGATCCAGAAGGGGAGTCTGTTCCGCGTCTCTATGATTGGCACGACGACTTGGGCGAGCTGGTTCGTTCAGGTGTCGCTGACGATTTCACCCGTCTTTATGCCTATACCAAACTTCCAAGCGAGCGAGCAGGAACAGACGCGCCGTGGCAACTGCGCTTTTCTCAGGTGGCTTTTATGGCACAAATGCCACACATACAAACACTCGAGGAAGCAGAAAAAATAAAGGGAAGCAGTCTTACGTCTGAGGAAGTGCGCCTCCTTGAGGAGCGTGAGACATACGCACTCTACTGGCTTTCAACGTACGCACCGGAGCAGTATTTGTATCGTTTGCAGGAGAGTGTGCCAGAGGGACTAGTACTTACAGATGAGCAGAAACACGCTCTCTCACTCTTGGCAGACTATGTCGCAGAAGCTGCGCGTGACGGCGAAGCGCTCCATCAGCGCCTCCATGAGCTCAAAACCGAAGCGCCTATCGCTCCCCGCGAGTTATTTTCTGCGTTGTATCGAGTGTTTCTTAATCGCGATTCGGGACCGAAGGCCGGATGGTTTCTCTCCGTGCTTCCGCGAGACTATGTAGAGCGGCAGTTACGAAAGGTTCTGTAAGAAAAATCACTGTTGTACGTCTCATAGATGCTGTGAGGATTACCTACTCCCGGTATACTACATACTATGAATCGTCTTGCCATACTTGCTTTCATTTTGGGTCTTTTTGCTATTGCTGGGGGAGTTGCATGGTACCTGGTTCATTCTAGGCAAGCAGCCATTGCTCCATTAACTAACACTGCAACCTCAACAGGAACCGTCCAAGCGGGAGATGCAATTTATACTAATGGCACGTTTGGTTTCGTTGTTCAGTACCCGGAATCCACAATAGTTGAAAATAATTTCTCCTCTTCCTATTACCATCTAGCGCCTACGTGGAGAGCAAATGCGGTTCCTAACGCGACTGGTACGCCTATTGTTTCCTTTGTAATGTATTCCACAAAAAGTGAGAATACCTATCCTCGTTACTTTTCCGCTCTCGTCCGAGTGTCTGCAAGTTCCGACAAGCGAGAAATTGCTCAGTGTTTGAAAATTACTCCCGACCAAGGGGAAACAGTGCTCCCTGACGCTGAAATTGGTGGCGTGACTTGGAAAGCATTTGCCTTCCAAAACGCCGGTATGCAGCAATACGTAAAAGGCGTATCGTACCGCACTATGCATGACGGACAGTGTATTGCGCTCGAAAAAATTGCCGTGGGCTCAAGCTACCGAGAGGATGCGCCAAGCAGCAGTGACATATCCGATGCTACCTTAGACAAGGCATACGAAGATCTTGATCGAGTTATTCAATCCTTCACCTTTGTTCGTCCATAGTTACCCGGTACTATTTCGGGAGAGACGACCTTATTCATAGCTTGTATTACGCATGACCATTATTCATTGGATTGTTTCTGTTGTCGCTATTCTCATTGCTGCGTACCTGGTGCCGGGAGTACATGTGACTCTTTTGGGCGCTATTGTACTTGCGGTTGTGCTTGGCGTCTTCAACATCTTCTTGAAACCCATTATTACTATTTTGACGCTCCCAGTAACTATCCTTACCTTGGGACTGTTCTCACTCGTCATTAATGCGCTTCTGGTGATGCTTGCAGATCTCCTTATCCCAGATTTCTCCCTTGGAGGTTTCTGGATAGCGCTACTATTTGCTCTCGTGCTTTCGCTGGTGAATGGGTTCTTCCATTTCATTATTCGAAAGTCCTAATGGGGCACTAAAGAGTAGAAAAGAGTCGGCATGTTTGCCGACTCTTTTCTTATTCAAGGTAAGCATCCCCTGTTTCAGGACTCATGACGTATAATAAGGACTATGGAGGGCCCCCGTACACCCATAGCGTCACCGGAAGACGAGTTGGCTTTTCTGCGCGCCCAAATAGCGGCGAAGGAAGCAGAGCTCGCATCCCTTAAGCAAGAACGACCAATCACCGAGATTGCACGCGACAGTATTGTGCAGCATCGCCATGTCACACCCGATCATGCTTTTGCAAAAGAGTATGCAATTAGTCATACAGAGGCCCACGATACCGCGGCAAAACTTTCCCTCAATTTGGACCCGACGAGTACTGACGAAACCATGAGTGAACTTCAGGGCATCATGGAGGAAAAAGGTATTCGGAATGCGTTTGCGGTCTTGGACAAGGTGGCGAGTCCGCACCTCGACGACGATTTCCATCGCTTTTTAGTGCAGTATTTACTTGCGGGCATGCCTATTCAGGGAATGTCAGAGAATCAGCCCGAATGGAAGGCGCTCCACATGACGCTCTACGAGATTTCACTTCCTGAGCATAAGGGAGAAGGGGAGCAAAACCGAAACCGCCCTTTGCGAGAATTGGTATCTGCTATGGAGCAGTTTTATTCCGGCATGCTTTCCATCGAATCTGTGCGTTCGGGAGAGCCGTCGTACATGACGCTCGAGCTTTCGGTGCCTGTGGATCGCTCGCATCTTATGTTCTACGCTTCGGTACCAAACTCAAGAGCAGATCTGTTTGAAAAGCAGCTCCATGCAATCTTTCCTGATGCTGTGCTCACGGTGCAACCAAACGACTACAATGTGTTTGTAGATGGAGGGAGTGCAGTTGGAGCTACTGCCACACTCAAAGATAAGCCCATGCTCCCGCTAAAGGATTATCAAGACTTTGACTACGATCCACTCAATTCATTGTTGAACGCCTTTGCAAAAATTGCTCCGGAAGATGAGGGAGCATCTCTCCAAATTGTATTTAAGCCACAGGGTAACCATTACATGAACTACTACCGACGGGTACTTCATGAGCTACGAAAAGGAGAGCATCGTTCACGGGCGTTTACCCTGCCTGAGACATTCGTGGGGGACTTTGCGCGAGAAGCTGTGGGGCTATTTTCTACCGCCAAGCGACATGATGAGCGTCAGCCTACAGATGAGACTGCTATTGAGCAGGTAGAAAAGAAAACCGCCGCTCCTATTGTATCTACGAACATTCGTATCGTGGCTTCTTCCATGGACGCTCACCGAGCAGAGCAACTTCTTTCGGAGCTCGAAGCTCCTTTTCATCAGTTTGAAAATACCAAAGGTAACCGCATAGAATTCCGCCGTCCAGGCAAGGGTGCTCTCAAGCGTTTTTTCAAGGACTTTACCTTCCGTCTGTATGAAAAAATAGGTAGTATGCCGCTCTCACTGCGTGAGCTCACCACGCTCTATCACTTCCCGCCAGAAGGTATTGCATCGTCCCCGCATCTAAAGCAATCCCGCTCGTCAGGCGGAGCAGCTCCTATCGGACTACCCAGAGACGGCATGCTTATTGGCACTAACACGTATCGTGGCCAAACAACTGAAGTGCGTATTTCTTTGGAAGACCGTCTTCGCCACCTCTACGTTATTGGACAGACAGGAACAGGTAAAACAGGTTTTCTTAAAACGCTTATCGAGGCAGATATAAAAGCGGGCAATGGTGTGTGCTTTATTGATCCGCACGGCAACGACATCATCGACGTACTCGCGAGTATTCCTCCGGAACGCTACGAAGACGTTATCTATTTTGATCCGGCGTATCTCGATCGCCCCTTCGGACTCAATCTTCTTGAATACGATCCCGCACACCCCGAGCAAAAGACGTTTATTGTAAACGAGCTTCTTGCGATTTTCCGTAGACTCTATGGAGACGTTCCGGAGAGTATGGGGCCAGCATTCGAGCAGTACTTCCGCAACGCGGCGCTCCTGGTGATGGAAGACCCGGAATCCGGCTCAACGCTCATGGATATTGGGCGAGTGCTCTCAAATGCGGAGTTCAGAAACCTCAAGCTCTCGAGAAGTAATAATCCAATCGTCAATCAGTTCTGGAACGAAATTGCGACGAAGGCGGAAGGAGAAGCTTCACTACAAAATATCGTCCCGTATATTACCAACAAGTTTGATGACTTCACGGCAAACGATTTCATGCGGCCAATCATTGGGCAGCAGCACTCGTCGTTCAACTTCCGCGACATCATGGATAACAAAAAGATTCTTTTGGTGAATTTATCAAAGGGAAGACTGGGAGAGCGAAATGCCAACCTGCTTGGACTTATTTTGGTTGGCAAAATATTTATGGCGGCACTTTCACGTGCAGACACGCCGGGAGCAAACTTTGCGCCGTTCTATATGTATATCGACGAATTCCAGAATATAACGACGGATTCCATTCCGAGTATTTTGTCTGAAGCGCGCAAATACAAACTCTCGCTCACTATTGCACACCAGTTCCTAGCGCAGGTTGACGAGAAAATCCGTAGTGCTGTATTTGGCAACGTGGGCTCGATGGCAGTGTTCCGTGTGGGAGAAGAAGATGGAGAGTTCTTTGCTAAGCAATTTGCGCCTGTGTTTACTGCACTCGACTTTGTAAATATCGAAAACCGTAATGCCTATGTGCGTTTGCTTGCGGGAGGTGTTCCGCAAAAACCATTCAACATGAAGACACTCGATCTTTCACCTGGCACACTCGACCAAGTAGAGGACCTTCGTCAACTTTCGTTCCTCACGTACGGCCGGGATCGTGGTACCGTAGAAGGAAGTATTAGAGCGCGTTATTTATCGTAATTATTTGCTTATGCCAAAGAATGGAATACCGGGAGGAGGATGGCCACCAGACAAGAAGAAGGTAACTTCTCGAGTGGACTATACCGATCACGAGAATCCCGCTCTAACACTTGCACAAGAAGCGGCTCGTGCTCGTGATGCTGTAAAAAAATCTCCAGCAAGCACTGAGGGCACTTCAATTGCAGAAGAACACACGAAGGCCAAAGCTACTCTAAAGGAAGCGGATTCAATGTCTGCGTCCTTGAACATCAACACTTCTTCTGCGTGGAGTCAGGACCACTATAGTTTGAGCGAGCAAATTGAGGTGCAGAATGGCAAGCCCTCGGATTTTCATTTAGGGAGCGGTATCAAAAAAAAGCCAGATGAAGAACGAGTAGGTGTGTCTGCTCTGTCTTTACATGCAGAAGCAATTGCCCAACAAGAGCGACCTAAAATCCCTGATGCGCATAGGGCAGAGCCTGCGCCCGAAGCCGAAATAGAAGCGGGTGTTGTTCTTGAACTAAACACGACTGATGCGAGTAAGGGTCTCGTTGCTCGTGAGTCTGTGTTCCGTGAGCATGCTGATGCAGTGGCTACGGAAGAGGCTAGATTGCGCGCAGAGGCCAGGACTACTCCAATGAAGTCTCCCTCCCAAGTTAGTGCCGACAGTTCTTTACCGTCGGATGCCACCCCTCTTGAGAGAAAGAGGCGTCTTAGGTCTGCAATTATAGAGGAGTCAGCCAAAAAAATGGATGAGCAAGGAGAGAAATCAAGCCTTGCAAGACAGGCATATTTCGATGCGCTCAAAACGTACCAAAAGAATCGTGGCTTTGGTGGAATTGTTGCTGAAAGTCTCGTAGGAGATAAATTACTCACTCCTAAGGCTTTAAAAGAGCTGCGTCATGCGTGGGTGTATGAGCGCGCTCTGCATGCTGCTACGCAGCGAGCAGCAATAGAGGTTCGTCTCAAAGAGAAGCCGGCAACTCGTGAAGCGATGTTGGAGCGTTTGAAAGCAAAACAGGAAGCTAAAGGGACGTATGATCCTGAGAAGCATGATATTCAAAAGCGCTATGAGCGGATGGTTACTCTTAAATCTGTGGTTACTGGACAAGAAGAAGAGGAGCTAGCCGTCAGGACAGAAGGATTTTCAACCCGTGATAAGAAGTCACTGGAATTGATGTTTGAACGGTATAAGAAAGTACCGTCGGCGCTCAGAATTTTCGGTACTTCCGCCGTGCTCCTGGGTGGTACTGCGGTGCTTGCGGGAAGTCCTATCGGACTCGCCGCACTTGGTATGGTTGGAGCTTCAGCAGGTTTGCGCTATTGGGCAGAGAAAGTAAAGCAACCAGAAGTGCGAAAGTGGCTGAATGGAGTTGCGCCGATTGCAAGTATCGCAGGAGCCGCGGGCGCATTGGCTGATTATGGTATTCAGTTCGGGCACAAAATTGCAGGAACTGAGAGAAAGGCTTCAGAACTCCTGACTAAGAAGGAGGGTCTTGGAGATCTGGATTCAGTAGAGAATTTGGAGCACCTTTCGCAAGAGCGCAGGAAAGCTTTGGTTGTAAAGGAGAATATTGCACGACAGGGACGTGTTGCTCGCATGCTTACGTCTGTAGGTCTGGGATTCTTCCTTGGCCACCACGCTTCAGGAGCAACAAGCGAAACATCTACAGATTCAATTGCTGATCATTCGCATACAACTGCAAGTGGAGTAAAGGAGCATATTACCGTAGAAACCGCACCGTCTACACCTGAGCACAATCCTGTGCAGACCGTAGAGCCGGTCATTGCTCACCCTGAACCATACTCAGTAACCATTGAGCCAGGGCAGGGAATGGATAAATTATTTGTGGAGCTTCGCGACCATTACAAAGAAATCTACCCAGATCCAAATGCAGCTTCTGTGCCTCCTGGTATTCGTCACATCTTGAACGCTCATAGTGGAGACGAACTTTCTCGTGAGTTTGGATTTATAAATGGAGAGAATGGCTCGTATGTAATGAAGGCTGGTGATAGCTTGGGATTTGATGCGAAGGGCAATCTTGTATTCACCCCTCACGCGGACGGATCACAATCAGTCGAATTGCTTCATCAAGGTTCTGGTACACCTCATCACCTCACTGCTGCGGAGCAAGAAGGACACTTCGAGACCCATACGCGAACATCTATAGCAGCAACACATCCCGACACACACAGCACCTCCGCAGTGTCTGCGCCCGACAATAGAGAAGCAATGCTTAATCGTCTTCAAACAGCACATCCAAGTGAGCCGGTTAGTCATGAAGAAGTTATAGCAAGTACGCATCAACCGGATCATGAAGTCCTGCGACCTTTCGGGGCGCCTCATCTTTCTGAACATCCTCAAGATCTCAGCTCAGTAGAGTCGTCCGCGGTTGCCTCACCAGCTACTCCTGAAACGACACTTTCTCCTGAGACGCATGCTCCAGAGGCAGTTCCTCAAGCACCAACAGAAGCGGCCCCGGTAGTCCATGCGGTACCTGAATCAAGTACTTCTCACGCTTTTGCAGAGCCAGGAGCTGCCTCTGTTTTGAACCCGCATGGCGTAGATCTCAACAAGCCACAACTGCTCTTAAATCATGGCTTGAAGTTTGCTCATGGCATAGATACGGAGGATAGTTTCTCACGTGCCTATGAAGAGTCACTCCGACTTTCAAAAATTCCAGGAGCTGATACCCATGTGTACTTTGTGGCGCGCGATTTTGATGCGCTTGGCAATCCGTATCTAGCGGTTCGTATGGTGTTCGCTCCACCGGACGGTTCTCTCCCTCAAGTAGCTCCGTATGGAGAAGGAGTCTCGCTAAGTCCTGAGTTTACTATGCCGTCTCTTCCTAAGGACGCAGATTACCAAGCCGTCTCTTAATGCACGTAAGTATGACTGACACTACAAGGTTTGAGAAATTAGTAGCGGCGCTTGATATTTCAGCACTGCCAATGAAAGAGCAAGAAGAGTTGTTGCTTGATCTAAACTCACTCATCTTTAAAAGTTCATTGGTGCGCATGATTGAAAATATGGACGAGGCAACTCGCGAGGAGTTCTCAGTGCTCTTGGAAAAGAATGTGGACGAGGAGGAGCTCCAGTCGTTTTTACTCAACCGCGTACCAGGAGCAGAGACCGCCGTGCAGGAGGCTGTAGAGACCCTGTCAGATGATATACTGGCAGTGTCGGACATCGACTAACCGTATAAAAGCTTACTCTTACAATCGCCTATGAAAGTCACTGGCACCGGAGTCGCAATCGCACTTGCCGTCATTGTTGCGGTTGGACTCCTATTCTTTGGAGGAAACATTCTTGCGTTTATTTCCCCAAAGACGGCAACTGAGGGTGATCCTCAATTTGCTACCACTACATTACCGACTAATTCAACTGCACCAACTTCTATGAATCCGAACGACGCCGCTCCTCAAGGAGCTCCACTACCAACTGAGCTTCCTACAACTCTTACTGCAACCGACGAGGTGGTTGGTACGGGTGCAGTGGCTACTGCAGGCACGTCAGTGACGGTTCACTATGTGGGTATGCTCCCAGACGGAACGGTTTTCGATTCTTCTAAGAGTCATGGTCAGCCGTTCACCTTCCAGCTTGGCGCGGGTCAGGTAATTCGCGGATGGGACGAAGGGGTTGCTGGTATGAAGGTTGGCGGAAAGCGTCAGCTCATTATTCCACCTTCCATGGGATACGGTAGTCAGGGCGCGGGCGGTGTAATTCCACCAAACGCAACACTCATCTTCGAAGTTGAGCTTCTGGACGTAAAATAGTTTCTCTTGAAAGTATAAAAAGATATCGCGCGCGTTCCCTAGGGAGCGCGCGCGATGTTTTTTGGCACTAGGCCAAGTTGTTTAGTCTATTGGACGCCGGACTGTTCGTCCATGTCGACGCGGTTCGGTTCCGGCACGCCGGGCGCCAGAGGCGTCGGCGCAGCGTACTTCAGCAGCGGCAGCGGGAAGACGGTGACGCGTCCGAGGAGCGACGGCTCCTTCTTGACGCGCTCCATCACGCAGGTCGCGTACCCGGACTCAATGATGATCCGGAGTTGCAGGTCGGAGCCGTAGATGGCGCCGCCAGCAGCCGTGCCACCGGTGAGTCCGGCAACTTGCCGAATCGTGTCCATGGAAGGACTGGCGAACCCGATGAGCGCGCCGACGGCTGAGCCTGCGGTTTGCGCCGTCGTGCTCTTCACCGTCTCCTTCAGTTGGACCCAGGCAATCCCTTTCAGGTTGTCCTGGATGCCCTTGGCGCACCGCCCAGCGATTTGGGCGACGGCCGAGGATTCCGTGTAGGTGGGATTGCCATCTTCCCGGAGGACATGGCGACTGTCGAAGCCGTTGTGGATTTGGTATCCGAAGCCGATGCTGGGCTGCCACTTGAAGGTGGCCGCTTCAGCCGAGGTCTCCAGAGGAGGCAGCGGCTGCGAAGCGACTTGCTTCATGGTGGTGTTGGTCGAAGCGCACGCTGCGAGCGTGAGCATCGTAGCGGAGAGGGCCGAAACCCTCAACAGACGCGAAACGAATTTCATGAGGGTAACTCCCAAAGAGATTGAATTCGCTGCTATTCCGATAGACTGGAAAGAGCAGTTGTAACTGATATATAGTATATACCTTTAATTATTATTTGTCAATATTGCCGGAAAGCCCTAAACACTTGCTAATTTGGCCCTTTCCGCCTACGGTGGTTTGTATATGCGCCCGCTTAGTTTCAGTATTTTGGCCCGTGAGGGGAAGGCAAGAACCGGTGTTTTGTCTACGCCTCACGGAGACATTCGGACACCGGCCTTTGTGCCGGTGGGCACAAAGGCCGGTGTCAAAGGGGTTCTTCCTACCCAGCTTGCGACGCTCGGGTCTCAGGTGGTGCTCGCCAATACCTATCACCTATATCTGCAGCCGGGCGAAGAGCTCGTTGCGCAAGCGGGAGGACTCGGAAAATTTATGGGGTGGAGTGGTCCTACTATTTCTGACTCGGGCGGGTTCCAAGTATTTTCACTTGGCGCTGGATTTGGAAAGAATTTCATAACCGTTTCTGAAGAAGAAAAAAACGCCACCGATCAGGGCGTTACTATGTTTGACGAAGACGTGCAAAGCCAGCACGGGCAGCTTGCCATCATCGACGAGGAAGGGGTTACGTTCACCTCACACATAGATGGCTCTGTGCATCGCTTCACGCCGGAGCGTTCTGTAGAGATTCAACACAAGCTCGGAGCAGATATCTTCTTTGCGTTTGATGAATGCACCTCTCCAAACGCTCCCTATGAGTACCAAAAAGAAGCAATGTATCGGACCCACAGATGGGCCGAGCGAAGTCTCAAGGCACACCGTCAGAACATCGAAGCAAATCGAGCGCAGGCCATTTACGGCATCGCCCAAGGAGGACAGTTTGAAGACTTGAGACGGGAGAGTACTAAAGCCATAGCTGAGATGGGGTTTGATGGATTTGGTCTTGGCGGTTCGTTTAGTAAGAAATTTGGTGAGAGTATGCTCACCCTCACCCTTGAAGCTCTCGAAGAGTTACCGGAGACATTACCACGTCATGGGCTTGGGGTGGGCGAACCAGGGGACCTGCTTCTTGGTATTTCCTATGGAGTTGATACGTTCGATTGTGTGTCGCCTACACGTCATGGCCGTCATGGGGTGCTATATACAAAAAGCGGTATCGTAAACGTAATGAATGAGAAGTGGAAGAATGATTTCACTACGCTTGGTGAGTTGTCCCTTCCAGGAACACCCGCAAACGGAAGCGAAACATTTACTATGGCGTACTTGGCACACCAACTTCGCAGTGGAGAAATGCTTGGGCAAATTATTGCGTCCCTCCATAACCTGGCGTTCCTTACACGTTTAGTGGACGGCGCTCGCGAAGCAATTGAGGAAGGGCGATTTGCAGAGTATCGAGCAGAGTTTGTGCGCGAGTATTACGGGTAGGAATGCAGGAGGGGTCGATTCTAAAAGAATCGACCCCTTAATTTAGAAGCTTACGTTTCAGCAGTTCACTTGAAATCTCCGAGTCGTATATCTCGGAAACCTTATCAATAATTTTCAGGAGACCAATACTGCGAGCATCAATTGCGATGATTTGCTCCTCGCTCAATGTCCCCTCACGAACGAGTCTCTCAACCAGAATAAGTTCCGGCCAGAGCGCCTCCTCCTCTTGAGCTTGCAGAGGATGGACCAATCCAAGGTCTCCCACGGACTCTTCTGAAACGGTCCCATAGTGGTTGATTAAAAATGGTTTGGCGCTTATGAGAACAACATTGCAATGTTCTTCAGTCGAAAATTTCAGCATCCTTTCCCAGAGAGCTTTCAAATTGGGAGCTCGCCCGAAGGTTTTGCGATAATCAATATAAAGCATCGGTACCTCCTTACCGTTCCTGAAATGGTATACACCTGAATAGTCTTCATGCCAAATATGGTATCGTCTTCCTATATATGGCGAATTTCAAGCTTCATACACCATTCCCCGCAGCAGGTGACCAGCCGGCAGCCATAGCCAAGCTCACTGACGGCCTCAAAAAAGGACTCAAGCATCAAACACTGCTTGGGGTTACGGGTTCGGGTAAAACGTTCACTGCCGCAAACGTTATTGCAAATTTCGACAAGCCCACGCTTGTGCTCGCTCACAACAAGACGCTCGCGGCACAGCTTGCGCAGGAATATAAGGAATTCTTTCCAGAAAATGCGGTGCACTACTTTGTTTCCTACTACGACTATTACCAGCCAGAAGCCTATATGGCAGGATCCGATACCTATATTGAGAAAGAAGCGCAGATTAACGCTGAGATTGATAGACTGCGCCACGCAGCTACACAAGCACTCCTTACACGTAAGGACGTCGTTATTGTGGCGTCCGTCTCTGCTATTTATGGTCTTGGTTCACCTGAGCAATACGAAAAAGTCCATGTGCGGCTTGAGGTAGGTGCTAAGGAAGACCGAGCGTCTCTTATCCGCAAACTCATCGGTATTCACTTCACGCGCACTACCGCAGATCTCTCACCCGGCCAGCTTCGCGCGGTAGGGAATATGGTGGAGCTTATGCCGGTAAACGAGCGCGCACTCTACCGCATTGGATTTGATGAGGACCATATCAGTCGCATTGAATGCCTAGACGCGGTATCTCGTGAAAAAATAAATGAGCCTGAGTCATTGTTTGTATTTCCAGCTAAGCACTTCGTATCCAACGAAGACGACCGTAACCGAGCAGTAGAGGACATTAGGCACGAGCTCGATGAACGCTTGGCAGAGCTCAAGCGTGAAGAAAAAGTACTAGAGCACGAGCGCTTGAAGCGTCGCACTACACACGACTTGGCTATGATTCGCGAGGTAGGATACACCAACGGCATTGAGAACTACTCACGACACTTTGATGGACGTGCTCCTGGAGAGGCTCCCCACACCCTGCTTTCGTATTTCCCTCATAAGAAGGACGGTTCTGCGGATTTCCTCACTATCATAGACGAGTCACACGTTACGGTGACGCAAATAGGCGGCATGTATGCAGGCGATAAATCTCGCAAAGATATTTTGATTGAGTACGGGTTCCGTCTACCTTCTGCGCGCGACAACCGACCACTCCGTTTCGAGGAATTTGAAGAGCGTATCGGTCAGGTGATTTTCACTTCTGCGACTCCGGGTAAATATGAAAAGGAGAAAAGCGTTCCGCCTGGTGGCCAAGTTGCAGAGCAGATTATTCGTCCTACAGGTCTTATTGATCCAGAGCTTGTTGTGCGGCCAATTACAGGAACCGACACGTACAAGGGTCAGATAGCGGACTTTATATACGAATCAGAACTCACTATTAAGGGTGGGGGGCGTGTACTTGCGACAACGCTCACCAAGCAAATGGCAGAAGACCTTTCAGAGTTCCTTAAAGAAAAGGGAATGAAAGCGGAATACCTGCATAGCGATATAAAGACCATTGAGCGTATTGATATCCTCACCGCCTTCCGCAAGGGTATGTTTGACGTGCTGGTGGGAGTTAACCTTCTTCGTGAAGGACTCGACTTGCCTGAGGTAGAGCTGGTGGGAATTCTCGATGCCGACAAGGAAGGATTTCTCCGCTCCGATACTTCGCTTATTCAAACCATCGGACGCGCTGCACGTAATGTGCTTGGCAGGGTGATTTTGTATGCAGACGTCATGACAGGCTCCATGGAACGCGCGATAGGGGAAACTGAGCGTCGTCGCACTATCCAGCTGGCATACAACAAAGAGCATGGAATTACTCCTATAACTATTAAGAAAGAGATTCGCGACATCGCAGAAAGTATGCGCTCTGAGCATCAGAAAACGGTGGATTCACTACTTGTGCTTGATAGTAAGCTGTACGAAGAAGACCCTAAGGCGTTTATTGCAAACAAGCGTGCACAAATGGGAGAGGCGGTAGAAGCACTCGATTTTGAAACTGCCGCCATTCTTCGTGATGAGCTGTACCGACTAGAGGGTAAGGAGGTGCCGGTGTCTAAAGTAAAAAAGCCCACTCAGAAAAAGCGATGGGGAAGGTAGGTCGTGATATCATGAAGAACATATGAGTCTTCGCATGCTGCTGGCAGTCCTGCTGTTGGTAATTCTACTCTCTTCGTTTGCCGTCATTCTCCCCTCGTTCCTCTTCCTCCACGACCAGCTTTCGGTTTTATTTCCTATAAACTTGGTGGCTGAGTCTGAAGCTGCCATTCACACTCTGTTTGCCGCACAAATTATTGGTACGCTCACTGTGCTCACGGTACTTCTCGCTTCCTTGTACTGGATACTCCAAAGTCTCGTAGCAAAACCTCTCAAGGGTATTGTGAACGCAATGGATGCGTTTGCAGAGCGCGGAGAAAAATTACCCCTTCCTGCACTTCCTCCTGCTCCTTCGGAACTGCGCAAACTGGTGAGTGTGTTTGGACGATTCGTGGATCGGGTAGATGAGGCGCACAAGAAAGATGTGGAAGTATCACGCGTAAAGTCAGATTTTATTTCTACCGCTGCGCACCAGCTGCGCACGCCACTCACCGGTATTCGGTGGGCCCTGGAAGCTCTTGAAAAGAGTGATATGAGTGAGGAGCATAAAGCACTTGTGAAAAGCGCTACCGACAAGAGTCACGAGCTTGTGGCTATTGTGGGCACCCTTCTTGATATTTCTTCTATCGAGTCTGGAAAATATAAATATGCTTTTACTCCCGTAGATTTGGAGAGTGTGGCAGAAGAAGTGGTGAACGACTTTATGCCGCTCGCACAAAAGTCGAAGGTAACGCTGTATGTGGAAAAAACGGGAGGGACCTTACCTCAAGTTAAGGCTGATAGACAGCGCATTAAGTGGATTCTCAATAACCTTATCGAGAATGCTATTCGGTACACTCCTGAGAATGGTTCCGTTCGTATTTCCGGTGAGCAAAAGGGTGCTCAGGTTTACTTGCGAGTGCGGGACACGGGTATTGGTATTGGAGACAAGGACAAAGACAATATTTTTGAACGGTTCTATCGAGCGCAAAATGCTATCACGATGCAAAACGGCGGTAACGGTTTGGGGCTCTATATTGCTCGCACGATAGCTACCGACCATGGCGGAGACCTGACTTTCGTCTCAAATACAGAGACTCCAGGCACGACTTTTACCTTGTCGCTACCCGTTGTGCAATAGAGAATCCTGGTATACTTACGACATATGACTGCTACCAAGTTTATTCTCGTTGTCGAGGACGATCCTATCCTTAAAAATCTCCTGGGCCACACGCTTGCCGGAAAGTATCAAACTCTTTATGCAAACGATGGGAATGAAGCAATATCGCTTTTTGACCAGTACAAGCCAGCCATGGTGCTTCTGGACCTCATGCTTCCTACAATGGACGGCTTTGCAGTGCTCGAGAATATCCGAGGGCATGCGGGACCTGAGAAGGACACTCCCGTTATCATTGTTTCAAACCTAGGTCAGCAAAAGGATATTGAGCGTGCTAAATCACTTGGGGCAAACGACTACCTTGTAAAAGCAGAAGTGGCTATCGAAGAAATCATTTCGAAAATTGAAGTACTTCTCCCTGCAATCACTGAAGAAGTAGCCCAAGCTGCTCCAGCGGCATAGGCTTCGAAATACTGCCTCATAGTATCCACATACGCTCCGTGCTAAAGTGGCTAATGTACCGGTCCCGCCAAGGATCGGGCATTTCCATAAACAATGTCTAAAGCAAAGAAAGTAAGCTCTCACGAGCAACACCAAGGCGCCGATTGGATCGGTGTTAAAGGTGCGCGTACCCACAACCTAAAGAATGTGTCGGTTGAGATTCCGCGTGGTGTTATGACCGTGCTCACGGGGCTTTCGGGCTCAGGCAAGTCCTCACTTGCATTTGATACTATTTTTGCCGAGGGTCAGCGCCGCTATGTGGAGAGTCTCTCTGCGTACGCGCGTCAGTTCTTGAATCAAATGCAGAAGCCGGACGTAGACGAAATCACCGGCCTCTCTCCAGCTATTTCTATAGATCAAAAGAGTCGTTCGAATAATCCGCGTTCAACCGTAGCCACCGTTACGGAGATTTACGACTACCTGCGCGTGCTGTATGCGCGTGCGGGTCAGCCATACTGTATTCATCACGATGTACCCATCTCTCGTCTTTCAAAAGAAGAGATGATTCGTATGGTGCTCGACCGTGTGCTGGCTAAAACCACCTCTAAGTCAAAGAAGACTGGTGAGACTGAGACGGTTATGGGTGTTGAGTTCGATAGGACGCAGGTGGTTATCTACGCACCAGTGGTAGTGGGCAGAAAGGGAGAGTACTACCAATTGCTCTACGATTTGCTCGGTAAGGGGTACGAGAAGGTGATGATTGATGGAGTGGCGAAGTCGCTGCGCGAAAAAGTCGTGCTTGATAGAAACAAGCGACACGACATTGATGCCGTTGTGGACTCGATATTTGTGAGCGAGTTTGTGCGCTCACCAGACGCCGCACGCGAGCGTTTGTCTGAGGCGCTGGAGCTCGCGCTCAAAGAAAGCGACGGTCTCGTAAAAATTCTCCATGCCGACGGAAGCAACGAAACACTTTCAGCAAAGTTTATTTGTCCGGAAGACGGTACGCCTTTTCCTGATGTGGAGCCACGACTCTTCTCGTTCAATAGTCCGTACGGCGCCTGTCCCGCGTGTAATGGTCTAGGAACTAAATCACTTTTCTCTGACGAAGTCTGCCCGGTCTGTGAAGGGAAGCGTCTTCGCCCTGAAGCTTTGCGTGTCTACATAAAAGGGAAGAAGGATAAGACGCTGGGTAAGCACGTGGTGGATTTCACTAATTTTTCTATACGTGAGGCAAAGGAGTTCATGGACAGTATTGAGCTTTCAGAAATGCGCGCAGAAATTGCAGCGCCTATTATTCGTGAAATCACGAGCCGTCTTGAGTTCATGCTGAACGTTGGCCTCGACTACCTCACGCTAAACCGCTCTGCGGCAACGCTTTCAGGTGGAGAGGCGCAACGTATTCGTTTGGCGTCACAACTTGGTACTGGTCTGGTAGGAGCGCTCTACGTGCTCGACGAGCCTACTATTGGACTCCATCAGCGAGACAACGACCGTCTAATCGAAACGCTTCTTCGCCTAAAGGAATTGGGAAACACTATCCTTGTGGTAGAGCACGACGAAGACACTATCTATGCAGCCGACTACATTGTAGACATTGGTCCCGGGGCAGGAACACATGGTGGGAATGTCGTAGTCTCTGGCTGGCTTGATGAATTGCTTATTGCACCAAAGAACGATTCAGGCTCACTCACGCTTTCGTATTTACGTGGAGAAACAGAGATTGAGGTTCCGGCGGAGCGCCGCACCAATGAGAAGGGCTCAATTAAAATCCGTGGCGCCTCACTTCATAATCTTAAGAACCAAAACATTGATATCCCGCTTGGAAAGCTGGTGTGTATTACCGGCGTATCTGGTTCTGGTAAGTCTACGTTCCTCTACGATGTGCTTCACAAGAACGTAGCGGCGCGTTTTGCAAAGCGTGAAGCAAAACTTGAAAACGTAGCGAGTATTACTGGTACTGAGTACGTGGGTCGTGTAGTACTTATTGATCAGTCTCCTATTGGCCGTACGCCGCGCTCAAACCCTGCCACCTACACAGGAGCGTTTACGCATATTCGCGATTTGTTTGCGGCTACAAACGAAGCGCGAGCTCGTGGCTGGAAGCCGGGACGCTTTTCATTCAATGTAGCGGGAGGACGCTGTGAGTCTTGTCAGGGCAACGGCGTGATTGCGGTAGAAATGCACTTCCTGCCTACGGTGTACGTCACCTGTGACGTGTGTATGGGTAAGCGCTTTATGCGCGAAACGCTCGAAGTAACCTTCCGCAATAAAAATATTCACGATGTGTTGCAGATGACCGTGGAAGAAGCGGCAAAATTCTTTGAAGACATTCCTGCGATTCATGACCGTCTGGACGCCCTTATGCGTACCGGTCTTGAGTACCTCACGCTTGGCCAGTCTGCTACTACGCTTTCTGGTGGAGAGGCGCAACGTGTGAAAATTGCGTCCGAACTCTATCGCCCTATTAGTATGAAGACGCTGTACTTGCTCGACGAGCCTACCGTGGGACTTCACTACGAGGATGTGCGAAAGCTTCTTGAAATTCTTCAGGAGCTCGTTCGCCGCAGCAACACTGTGGTGGTGATTGAACACAATCTCGACATCATTAAGTCTGCGGACCATATTATCGATTTTGGTCCTGAAGGTGGAGTGGGCGGAGGTAAGGTTATTGCAAAGGGAACTCCCGAAGAAGTTTCTGAAGTTGAAGCCTCCTACACCGGACAATACTTAGCAAAGATGCTTAAAAAAGCAAAGAAGAAAAAGTAGTCATTTGTGCGTGTTACACTAGAACTTTAGAGTGCTTCTGTACCTCATATCGTCGGAAAGGTAGCGAATGCCTATTAAAGATGGCACTACATGGCTGTGGACGACTTCGCTTCCTCGCTGGTATCGCGATGGCGGAATCTACGCAGCAGAATCGACCCTATACGGCATACGGCGCGAGCCCGACAGGCTCGTGCGATGGAAACCCACCATTCCATATATTTGTGGCGTACTCATGGGTACGAGTAGAAAAAGGGAAGACGGCTCATACTTTGCCACGTTCCCGTCACTTCATCGCAGACTCGCAGTTTACGAGGAAGCGTTGAATCTTATTGCGCTGTTTGGCGATTGTGACGACTTACTCACGCTCGCCGTGTATCGCAGGCAAGTGCACCCGTGCAACGACATTTCGCTCGACTATCGCTTTCTAGAACTGGCCGAGCGATTCGAACTTTCCTACGCACAGTGGGATATGTTGGCAGTGCGAATGCCTCCCTCCACTCATGTGTGGAGGGTTTGCAAAGCGCGATCGGTGAAGCCTTCGAGTGTGGTGCTTGTGGCCGCGTAGAGTACCCCCAGGTCCGTCTTTTACGACGGACCTGGACTTGGTTTACGGGTGGGCTTGTCTCAGGGTAGGATTCGATTATGGAGCGCGTAGATTTAGAGAAATTCAAACTTCCTGATTGCCCTGGCGTGTATTTGTTTACAAAAGGAAAGGGAAAGTCCAAGACTGTGCTGTATGTAGGAAAGGCGACATCGCTTCGTGACCGTGTGCGCTCTTATTTTGATGACGATCTCATTGCTACTCGCGGGCCTCGTATCGTGGATATGGTGACGCAGGCTGATGGACTCAGTCATGAGACCACACCCACCGTGCTTGAGGCACTCGTGCGTGAAGCCGCGCTTATTCGGGAGTATGTGCCCAAAGCCAACGCGATGGGCAAGGACGACAAAACGTTTTTGTATGCGGTCATTACCAACGAAGAAATACCTCGTGTGCTGGCCATTCGTGGAGGCGAAATAGATTTTGCACACAAGGTAAGTGGAGGAATTTCACTCAAGGCTATACATGGTCCGTTCCCTTCGGGATATCAGCTCAGAGAGGGTCTCAAACTTATTCGACGCATCTTTCCTTTCTTTGATACGCCAAAGCCTGTAGGAGAGGGAAATAGGCATACCAAGGGCAAGGTGGAGTTTAATCGGCAAATAGGTCTCTATCCTCGGGATATGGATAATTCCGACTACCTGCGTTCCATTCGGAATGTTTCGCTCTTTCTTTCGGGAAGAGTAAAGACCCTACGCGCCACACTAGCCCGCGATATGAAAGAAGCGGCAAAGGAAGAGCGGTTTGAAGATGCTTCACAAATAAAGCGCCAACTCTTTGCGCTTGATCATATTCAGGATGTGTCCCTTATACGGGAAGACCGAGAAGGAAAAGACGTGGGGCCGCGCATAGAGGCATACGACACCGCGCATATTTCAGGAACGAACGCGATAGGGGTAATGGTCGTGGTGGAAGAGAGTATGCCTGATAAGAAACAATACAGAACATTTCGTATTCGTGGGGAGAGTGGTCGCACCCTCAATAATGATATTGCTTCGCTCAAGGAAATTCTAACGCGCAGACTAGGTCACAATGAGTGGCCGCTTCCGCGAGCTTTTGTAGTAGACGGTGGGAAAGTTCACAAGAAAGCAGCTGAGGAAGTGCTTAAAGAGGTGGGTCTCGGCATTCCAGTAGTGGCAGTAGTGAAAGACGAGAAGCATCGCCCACGAGAGGTGATAGGGAGTCTCCGGGCTGGTATTACAGACGCAGACGCAGTGCTCGCCAATAGCGAAGCTCATAGATTCTCGCTCGCAACTCACCGCAAAGCGCGCTCTAGGTCTATGCGCACGGGAAGCTAGTTCTACCAGGCCACACGAAGTGGGTATTGACAAGTTTTTGTACTGGTGGTATTTTTCATCGGTGTCGGGAAAGACAGATTGTCTTGTCTCGGCCGCTCGCGCCGGTAGCGGGATACCTGCCCTTGAGGGTCCGCGTTCGCGCGTTAGCTTCCCATACGTGGGTTGTAATAAACCTCTGACGCTCAGGCTCTGAGCAGAAAGGATGGAATGAGAATGGGCAACAAGGCCTATTAATTTTCTTCCTTGAAACTCAAGGATAAATTCCAAAAAAGAAACTCGAGTTAGGGAGTGCACATGAACATTCTTCAATGTAGTAAGGCGTAGGGAATGAGACACAAGGACAGCTCACCCTTTAAGGGCTGGGCAAGTCCGGGAACACTCCCCCTACGTCGGATATCTTTAATCCGGAACTCTTACGAACAGAAAAAACTACGGGCCCGGGGCAAATTCATTTGCTCCGGGCCTTTCCAATTTATATACCAAACGCTTTCATAGATTCTGCTGGTATACTCTTTTTATGCGTGGCACCGTTGTTGCAGTTCTCCGTGGTGGTCCTTCTCGCGAGCATGAGGTCTCGCTTAAGTCGGGTCATACTATTCTGTCTAATCTCCCCACCGACAGATTCACCACGCGTGATATTTACATAGACAAGCAGGGCCTTTGGCATGAGCGAGGAATGCCCACCACACCGGACCGTGTGTTGCGTGGGGTAGATGTCGTGCTTTTAGGACTCCATGGAGAATACGGAGAAGACGGGGAAGTACAGAAACTGTTGGAGCGATTTGGCGTGCCGTATGCGGGCGCAGACTCTTTTGGTTCGTATCTCGCTATGCACAAGGTGCTTTCCAAGGAGCGCGCACGCGAGGCAGGACTCCTCACTCCCAAATATCGATATGTGGAAGAGGGTTCAGACATTGCGGCAATTGCACGCGATGTAAATCGTACCTTCCTCCAGCCCGTTATTGTGAAGCCGGTGAAGTGGGGTTCTTCGGTTGGAGTATCCATTGTGCATGGGTATGCTCCCCTTGAAGCTGCTGTGCGTGCACTCATGGAAGAAGGCGCTGAGGGCGTGCTCATAGAAGAGGTGATTAAGGGCACCGAAGCCACGGCAGGAGTAGTGGAGGGACTGCGCGGAGAGGCGCTCTATGGCCTTCCACCGGTCGAAATTCTGCCTCCTGAGAAGGACTTCTTCTCGTATGATGCGAAGTACTCGGGAGCTTCCCGGGAGATTGTACCGGGCCGATTTCAGCGCTCTGTGACCGATGAGCTCATCCGTCAGGCACGCGTAATGCATGGTGCTCTTGGTTTACGGCATTATTCCAGGTCCGACTTTATCGTGTCTCCAAAGGGTATTTATTACCTGGAAACCAATACGCTTCCCGGACTCACGCAGGAGTCCCTTTTGCCCAAATCCCTGGTTTCTGTGGGCGTAACCTTGCCGGACTTTTTCACCCACCTTGCAGACCTAGCGCTCCACAAATAGGCTGTGGTATAGTCTTCTAGTCCTTAAGGGGCCCTTAGCTCAGTTGGTAGAGCGCTTCATTTGCAATGAAGATGTCAGCGGTTCGAATCCGCTAGGGTCCACCCGAACACGTTTTAGAGAATAGTCACGGCGGCCTTTGGGCCGCTTTGACTTTACTCGTCCGCTTTCTATCTAATGTTACCTTCGTACAGGTCTTCATTAACTTTCACCTTATTAGCTGCGGGGTGACACGCGAACATAAGTCTCAAAGTTCTAATGCCTGTATAAGCTCGAGACATCAGATCGCGCTGCTGAGCTGCAATCTCCTTAGAAAACTCGTCGTTCACTGGTGTATGCGCAGGTTTACTACGTAGCTCGCGAATTTCTTTGAATGTCGCAAGCATATCGAGCAGAGGTTTTCTGTCCGGTGCACGAAATCGAAGCGCTAACCACTCAGAAAGCATCAGAAGGGTTCCTTTGGGCTCAACTTTGAATTCTCCGCTTCCAACAGGAATTTTGGTATCAGATGAAATGTCTGATAGAAAAAAATCCTTCTTAATGTTGTCGGAAATCATCGCGTCCAACGTTTGTGCGAATTGATTGAATTCTCGAACAGTAGGGCGCAGTAGTGAAGCAAAGTTTTTGGGCCTGTTCTCTCGAAAATCCTTACGGAAAAGATGTGGTCTCCCCATCGCTTGCGCCATTTCGTTAATGGTCGCTAGCTCCATTGTGAAAGCTTGATAGACAGAAATATTCTTCGGAAAGTATCCATATATTTGGGACATCATATAGTCCGAATCAAGTTTTGTAGGAATATCGATTTCATGGACTTGCCACAGTCGTTGCTGCTTGGGGCTGAGTTTGAAGAGGTCCCAAGGGAATGCTGCCACATATCGCTCTGCATTTGAGTCGAAGGAAAACCCAAAGCTCAAATAGACTATGTCGCGCTCTGGCAGGTCACTATCATCTGAGTGAACATGTATTTGGCCAAAGACATCATCGCATTCGTAGGAATATCGCGGATCGTTTCGATAGTATTCAAGAATTCGCAAGTCAAAGGCTTTGTGATCGAGTTGCGCACGACCTAGGGCTAGGGCCAAATGGTAGGGCTGTCCGTCATAATCGGACCGCTTCACCACTGTGGCTAAGTGTTTAGCAGTGGGATAAGCGCAAGCCTGTTGGATACCGTACCGTTCGAGGCGGCCCAGAGCTACTTCGAGAGGGTCATCCGGCAGGGATTTAATGCTCGGATTAGGGACGGTGTCACCGAATACAACTGTTATCAATTGATCTTCAACCAGTTCTCGAAGAGCCGGCAAGTCATCGTTTTCAAGATCGCGCAACGGAATACCATTAAAGTCTCGTGATTGGAGATAGAAGGAGGTTATTTTTTCTAGCAATTGCTCGCTGTTCATGCAGGAACATTATACGTTGGTGTTATGGGATACCATACCAATCCTTCTTCGACCTCTTCACCCTCCGCTCCCAGTTGATTCGACGTATGGCGTATAATTCTAGTATGAACAAAGAACACTCGCAAAATGCCGCCCTATGGTCTCGTGTAGGCAACATTACTACTCGGCTGGGGTATGTTTTATACGCAGTATCGTGGGTCCTGATTGTTACGGCAGCTACTGTTAGCTTCTTGGACGAATATAGTTCGATAAGTCAGGCAATCGTCTTTTCTGCGCTGACGGCCCTTGGTCTCTTGATATTTCTTGATGTCTCGCGCCGCATACTAATGTACATAATTGTTGGAGAGCCGCTGCTCTCGAAAAATTTCCCACTGATTGCAAAGATTTTGCTCGCCCTGGCTATTCTTGGTGCTGTTATCACAATACCGATATATATTCTCCATGACCTGCCGCGTGAGCGGGAAGAGAAAGCAACAGCCACTGCAGCATACCAAAAGGCGTTAACTGATCTGCCTAGCGCCCAAGCAGAGCGGGATAAGTGTGTGGCAGTCTCAAATCAGAACCAGGAATCTGCAGACTGTCGTCGAATGAAACTCGGATACAATTCCTGCATCGAAAATCTCTCACGAGCGTTTTGTCTGGCGAGTTGGGACTATGAATCGGCATGTAAGCCGAGTGGCTTTAGGCCGTTGTTTCTTTCTGAGTGTTACATGCATACGTCCAAGCTTACAAAAATCATTCAAGAGTACGAGGAGAAATACCACGTAAGTCGCTAGATATATCTAAAGTCTTTCATGTGCGCTCCCCATACCAATCCTTCTTCAACCTCTTCACCCTCCGCTCCCAGTTCATGCGTCGTATTGCGGCATGACCTGGATTCTCAGGGGACTTGGGGAACGTAAGGGGTGTGTAAGAGAAGTTAAGATTGAGAAGGAGAGGGTTCTCCGTAACTTTGCACCCAATCTCTTCCATCATTTCTCTGAGCTTGTCCTGATCTGTTCGAACCTCAGTGCCAGCTGGTCCACACACTGAAATTCGAATATGTCACGGCGGCCTTTGTGTCGCCGCTGACTATTTATATAGTCTCTTCACGATCAAGAGATGCCGTCTACAGGGTGGCAGATTGTCTAAAAACAAAGGCCCCCGGGTTTCCGGAGGCCTATTTGATAGGAAGCTGAATTATTTAGCCCCTACCAGATACCGATGAAGAGCAATCTCTCCGGCTGACCCGGACCCAGACGAACCTAACCCGTCGGTTACCACCACAATCAATTCAATAGATCCGACTGGATCACCGCCCGAAAGTAGAAAGCTCTTGAAGGCCACCTCGAGCGCACGCGCGATGTTCTCGCTGCGTGACACTAATAGCGCCTCACCCTTGAACTTGGGTTGCTCAAACTCATCCATTTCGCTGTCCTCCAGCACGCCAACCACCATCGACTTCGGTTGGCGGGCCAATGAACAATGCGCGAATATTACCACAATGCGCAGATTTCTTAATCACATCGTTCGAATACGCTAAGGCGGCCTTTGTGTCGCCGCTGACTATTTATTCGACACCTTTCAGACTACTGAGCACTCCGCACGCACTCAATAGGACTATGTGCTTGGATGGTACACTATATGAGTGAAATTCTTCGAGCGAGTCCCGCGAACCAAGGAAACCAGAGACGCTGAAACCGTTCACCGCAATCTGGTTCAACAGAGCGAACTTCTGACGCGCGAACATACGTACCAGGCTCGCCGTGCGGATGAAATTCTTCCGCTTCGTCGTGAGGAAGCTCAGCTGGAGGTTCATCTAGAACTCGCTGAAGCCAAACTTCGTTCGGCGCAGCTCAAGAGTCGAAACCACCCAGAGCTACTCGCTCTTGAGAAGGAACTCCGTGTGCTTCGTGGAGAACCCGAACCTGAAATTGTTCCTGATGTAGCTCTTGAAGCAGCTCAAGCAGAATATGATAAGGCCAAGGCTACATTGGATACCAAACGAGTCGAAATAGCTGAGCGAGATGCGGAGCTCCGTAGAGTATGCGGTCTGGAATAGGCTAATTGATTCTTACCTTAGTCATTTCCCGCTTCTCAAGCTCAAGTCGCACGGCAATACGTAACATTACCCGTACGAACTCGTATAGTCGTCGTCTCGCTTCAACTCGTTCTGCATCAGTTGCGTTTGGCATGTATTTGTAAACGAGGTGGGCTCCAGGTGGGCAAGCGCATTTATCTTTTTGCATATGTTCCGCAGTATGCGGAAGAAAACTCTATGCTGCCAGTTGTTCAGTATCATCCGTGTTTATGTCTTTGCCTGCTATTGAAGACAGTAGGTTCTTGAGGTCTGGATACAAGGGAGCTCGAACGTGTGCATGAGCCGGTCCACAAAAATAAGAAGCCCGGAGCGAAAGCTTCGGGCGCTTATATTTTTGTAGGAGCCTAGCGGATTCGAAAGACGGAGGCCGCGAAGCCCGGGTACTCCCGGTGGCCGAGTCGGGGTCGCGTGTCTTAGTATGTTGCGAATGCCTGGAGCAAGATACTTAGTCATACGTGACCGATGCGAGAGCGAAGCGAACATCCGCTAGGGTCCACAAAATTAAAACCCCGATGCGCGAGCATTGGGGTTTTAATAATTTTGTAGGGCTATAGAGGATTCGAAAGACGGAGTCGGTATACAAGACGAGCGCAGCGAGTGCTTGTCGGCGAGTCCGGCCTGGCGCACTTAGTGAGTCCTCGAACTTAGTGACGGGAGGCGAAATCGTCTTCGCGTATCCGCTTGGGTTTATCGAATTAGTAAGTCCCCGCTTGCGCGGAGACTTACTTTTAATTCCGTAGGGTCGTACATCACAATCTATCTGCAAGCCTCGAAGGCACGAAGAAGAGCGTCTCCCAGGTTGTCATCCGACAAATTACTTGTAACCGCCAATTCTGGAAGATCTCGACCGCCATAATCTTCGTAGTCTGCGCCAGGGGTAAATGTAATTGTGCCTTCAACTTCCTCAATACCTACTGCAAAGGCATCCTTTGCAAGCCCCTTCCATGATCTCGCACCCACAGCATTGAGCATGGGTGCTTGTACTCCTTTCCATTCCGATTGGAGTGGATGTGGCACGCCTCGAGAAGAATGTTCCAGCGCACTTAGGATAGATGTACGAGCCCCTTCCGAATCAGAAGCGTCACTGACGAAAACCGGCCCAGTAGAGACCCAAATACCGACAGTGGTTTCGGAGTACCCTTGCAGGTAAATCTTCCCGCCCTTGCAAATGGCCGTCGCTGATTTCATATTGTTAATCCTTTTAGACGAGTTGCTGTGATGAACATGACGCATTTCAATACTGCATAGCTTACATCCAGATCAATCGCTTGTCCCGAAGGCATGACCATGGAAGAATATTCTTCAGAAATATCTAAGAGTGCAGATATGTATGTCAGGACAGTTAAAGAAAAGGTGTACGAGGCCCTCAAAAGATAACTCAGAAATGGTGACTGACCCCATTTCCCTTACTGAGTTACAACACTTAATATTGGGGCAGGCAACCACCTTGACAAGAGAGGTAATGAGAACACACTTAAATTGTTAGTTGGCCTTGGGGGGCTATGCCACGTAAGGCGGGCACTTACTACTCACATATTACTGTTGCGTATGTTTACTTCACTTATCCGACGCGCCGCAAAGCAGGTATCTCCATCTGTTGCGACATTTATTAGTATCATCGCTCTTGCTGGCGGACTAATGTTGCCTTCAGGAGCGCTTGCTGTTGACCCTTCTTCAGTCTCAATAGGTGCAGTTAGCCCAGGCACGTCTGTTGATGCTGGTACCTCTGTCTCCTTTACGGCGTCCACAGCAAACGTCACAACACCTGTATTTTCTGTAACTGATTCATTCGGCGGCAGCACAGTTATTCCTGCAAGTATTAATTCCTCGACTGGAAGTTTTTCTTGGACTCCTACAATTGGCGATATTGGAATCCATACGCTTACGGTTTCCGTCACAGGTGACGGTCCTGTCACTGTCACCGACTCTGTAGTCATTACGGTCACAGACCCTGCAGTAGCAAATGTGGCTACCGAAAGTGAGCTACGCGCAGCCCTGCTAGACCCCATAAAGACGACAATCAATATTACTGCGAACGTCGCAGGCATCACTCAAACGGTGGCAGTAGAGCGTGCAGTCACCATTAATGGTGGTGGTCACTCATTGTCGTTCACGGGACTCGAAACAGCAGTGCCCTATGACGACGGTGTGGCGATTGTCGCTGCAGCAACAGTGAACAACCTAGTCGTGAATGCTGGATTGGCTACGCCAGCAGCGTGGGTTGGAACCTATGCAATTCAGGTCTTTAACACCACCGCTACGCTTAACAATGTAACTGCTACCCGGGGCAACGGAGGTATATTGGTTAACAATTCAACGGTTACACTGACCGGCGCAATTAATGTGTCGAGCAATGGATTTGGCGGTGTAGAGACTTCGGGAGCGAGCCCGTCTCTTAATGTTGGGGCAGCTACATTCACAAATACCTCAGAAGCCTACGGACTCCCAACTCTTTGGGAAGACGGAACTACAGGTACAGAGATTATCAATCACGAAGCATTCACCAGAGTTATTAAAGGTGCACAGTATCAGTACTACTTGGTTGAGACGAACTCAAGACAACCTCAGGCCATAACTTTTGCTGACCCTGCAGACCAGACGTATGGTGATGCAACGTCAATAATCCTGGCTCCAACCGCAAGCTCTGGTCTCACGGTCACTCTTGGTGTAACTGGAGACTGTTCTGTGACAGGAATCACCGTTAGTTTCTCTGGTGCTGGTTCCTGCACCATTACTGCTTCACAGAGCGGGGATAGCACCTACGCTCCTGCTACTAATGTAGTTCAGTCATTTACTATTGCTCCACGAGCCATTACGGTAAACGCAACCACGGCGGGCAAGGTCTATGACCGTACCAACACCTCGCCAGAATTGCCAACGCTTTTTGCGGGAACAATTGCTTCTGGAGACGTGGCGGTCTACTCGCAGACCTATGCGTCAGTGAACGTTGATAACGGTATCGTTATCAATCCACTCGTCACAATCAACGGGAATCCAGCAAACCCTAACTACGCCATTACGTACAATGCTTCAAGTGGCAGTATTACAAGAGCCCCTCTTACGCCGACGGCTAATGCTGACGACAAGGTCTACAACGGAGATGCCTCAGCAGAAGCGACTGCTTCAGTTACTCCTATCTCTGGAGACACAGTGACTGCATCGGTTGGGGCGGCGAACTTCGACACTAAAGACGTTGGTGTAGGTAAGCTGGTAAACGTAACTGGCATCACTCTTGGTGGTGCACAGGAAGGTAACTATTATCTCACCACGACTGCAGCAACTACTACAGCCGAGATTGAGAAAGCACCCCTTACTGCTGAAGTGACGGTGTCCGACAAGGTCTACGACAACACGACTACTGGAACGATTACTGCACGGGTTGCCACCGGTCTTGTTCTTGGTGAGGTCGTTACTATCAATGGGGGTACCGCAGTATTCGATACCGAACATGTTGGCGTGGGAAAGACAGTGTCAGTAACTGAACTCAATCTTGTGCCAGATGCAGTGTCTGCGAACTACTCATTAACCGACTCAGACAGCACCACGGCAAGTATTACGGCTCGTCCCATTACTGTAACCGCTCAAGCAAATAGCAAGGTCTATGATGGAATTGATACTTCAGTAGTGAACGCAGCTGTTACTTCCATGCTTGGGCTTGCTGCAGGAGACACTGCCACGTTCACTCAGACCTATGACGCTGTAGACGTAGGCACTGCTATTGCAATGAGTCCTACAGATACTGATGTGGTGAACGATGGTAACGATGGAGACAACTACAGCGTGATATATGTTCCTGCAAACGTGGGAACTATCACCAAGAAGGCGCTTACCATCACCGCAGTCGACAAGACCAAGGTATATGGTGATGCGAATCCAGTAGCTGCAGCAACGTACTCAGGATTTGTAGACGGCGAGGACGAAACCGACCTCGATACCGATGTAACACTGGTAATTGTTGCAAACAGTCAGACTGACGTAAATAATCATCCGATTACGGCTTTCGGAGCAACTAGCGGCAACTACTTAATTACGCACGTAAACGGAAACCTCTCAATCACAAAGCGTCCAATAACGGTAACGGTAAACGCGAGCAACAAGGTGTACGATAGAAACACTACAGCAGCCGCAACGCTCACTCCAAACGGTCTTCTTTTCGGGGACGCAGTAACTGCTAGCCACACCGGAGCCACCTTCGACACTCAGAATGTAGGGAGCGGAAAGACGGTGACCACAGTTGGAGTTGCGCTTGGAGGCGCTGACGCGGGCAACTACAGCGTAGCGGCTACAGCTACAGGAGTCGCAGACGTAACTGCACGGCCTCTCAACGTAACAGCGACAGCAAACACCAAGGTGTATGGAGCGGCTGATTCAGCATTCAGCTACACCTCTGACATTGTAAGCGGAGACTCTTTCTCTGGGGCACTTGGACGCGTCGCTGGAGAGAATGTAGGGACCTACGCCATGAATGTAGGCACACTCAGTGCAGGCAGTAACTACGACACTATTGCTCTCACCTCTGCGAACCTGAGCATTACACCTGCCTCACTCACGGTCACTGCAGACAACAAGAGTAAGACGTATGGGGCTGCGAATCCTGCTCTGACAGTCTCGTACGGTGCATTCCAGAACGGAGACGACGAGAATGATCTAGACACGCAGCCAACAGCCTCAACGCTCGCAGTGACCGGTTCAAATGCAGGTCTCTGGGACATCACCCCGGCTGGTGGAATAAGCGATAACTACAGTTTCGTGTACGCAACAGGAACGCTCACTATTAACAAAGCCAACCAAGTCATCACATTCGGTTCATTAACAAACAAGAACTTCGGTAGTGCTGACTTCACTGTCACGGCAAGTTCTGACTCACTACTATCAGTAGCATTCACAGCAATGGGAGCATGTACGGTAACGGGTAACAGTGTGCATCTCACTACCAAGGGACTCTGTAGTATTACCGCAACTCAGGTGGGCGACACCAACTGGAATGCAGCCACATCAGTGGGTCAGAGTTTCACCGTCATTGATAATACTATCCCTGTTATCTCCTTGACTGGAAGCGCGACAGAGACGGTCTTCTTAGGAAGTACATACACGGATGCAGGAGCGACAGCTACTGACGATGTGGATGGAGTGTTATCGGGAAGTATCGTGACCGTTAACCCAGTAGACACAAATACGGCGGGGACCTACACCGTTACCTACAATGTGAGTGACTCTTCAAGCAATGCCGCTATCCAGGTGACTCGTACTGTGGAGGTAGTGGCTCGACGAAGCAGTGGTGGAGGAGGTAGCAACAGAGCAACTCCGGCGACACCTGCAGTTCCTGGAGTATCACCAGCGATACCCGCAGTTCCGCAGGGACGCGTGCTTGGTGCGTCTCTCTACAGCTTCTCTGACGACATCACTGTTGGCTCAACAGGGGGAGACGTAACAGAGCTTCAGAGCATTCTCATCACAGGTGGATTCCTAAAGATTACGGCTCCAACTGGATTCTATGGTCCCATGACTATTGCAGCGGTGAAGTTGTACCAGGCAGCACACGGCATTCCTGCAACGGGATACGTTGGTCCGCTTACGCTTGCAGCTCTGAATCTAGAGGGAACACCAGCTCTAACTTCTGCGCAGCAGCTGACAAGCCTTTTTGCTCAGCTCAAGGTGCTTCAGGACAAACTTAAGCAGATTACAGGGAACTAGAGCGCGTCTCCGTTAATGAAATGCGCCCGCTTCTTGCGGGCGCATTTCATTAGACGAACCCACTACGTGCCAGCATTCGTATATGAGTAAAAGGGGTCAAGTAAAAGGGTTCAGGAGCCTTGTATGCTGAACATGACACACTCCAACGCTCAAAACTGGGTTAGAATTATTAAATGTCTGAAAAACCTCCGCAACTTCCGGATTTAAATGCCTTAAGAAAAAGGGTTCTGGAGCAAGCTGAAAGTGCTGAGCCTGAGAAAGAAGTACTTATGTCTGGGATAGAGGAGCAGGTTGATATGATTCAAGCCTTGTCTCAGCAAAATGTACCGAAGAATGAGCCTGACCAAATTCCAGATATAAAGACACTCCGTCGAGATTTATTGAATAAAAAGGGAATACCGGCTATTCCTTTAGAACAAGTTCAAGCAATACGAGATGAGGAACTTAAGTCGGCCCTTGAACAGATAGAGATGATAAAGGATTCCTTGCAAAACCTCGCCAATCGCATAAAAGAAGAACGGCCAGATTTGGTGGTCTTTTTGGATCTTAGTGCGCGTATCTTCGGAACACCTTTCTTGAAATATCTATCAGAGACGATGGGGAAGGAAGCTCCGCCTATACGTTTTTACAACGATCAAGAACTTAAAGGTCTATACTTACAGGGAGAAGATGCTGATGATGTAATCGAGAAGGATTTTGAACAAATCAAAGGTAAGAAAGTGTTCTTTGTAGATGAAACATTCTCAACGGGGAAAGGTGCAATAGCTCTGCAAGAAGCGGCAAATAAGGTAGATGCTGACGCATACTATTTTGCTTTAAGTAAAGACCCGAATACGGAACAGGGACTTGGGGTAAAAGGTCTACATCACGATATCTCAGAGAAAGAGCACTTTGAGAAAGTAAATGCACTTGTGGAAGAGGGTCGGATTGTTGTCTACGATAACCCAATACAAGAGCTTTTTTCACGTTTTGCTACGCGACTTTATGCTCAGGACTGGCAGGGAGAAACCTTACCCCTCCATGTTAAATCAAAGAGTGAGAGCAATATACCTGACGCTAACAGCTATTACGCTCCTCCCGAAGGTATGAGCATGGAAGAATACTCTTCAGAAATATCTAAGAGTGCAGATATGTATGTCAGGACAGTTAAAGATAAGGTGTACGAGGCTCTTAAAGGATAGTGCAATCGCGGTGAGAAAATGGTGGCAGTCACCAATTATCCTTCAGCTAAGGGTACTCCCCGCTGTTTCTTTTGGTGTGCGCTTCACACCTTTCACAAATACCTCATTCACCCACATGCTACTGTTAAAAGCATGACTATTCGCACTATCGGACTATTCGCGCTGTGCATCGGTGCATCACTCCTTGCAGGGTTTCTGGGCTCTGTGCCCACGGTAGACAGTATTACCGGCTGGTATTCAACTCTCGTAAAGCCAGGATGGAATCCTCCGAATTGGGTGTTCATGCCGGTGTGGACTTTGCTCTACATACTTATGGGAACAGCGGCCGCACTCGTGTGGACTTCAGGGAAGCCGGGTGCCTGGCGCCCTGTGGTATTTTTCTTTGCCCACCTATTTATAAATGCGTATTGGTCAATCGCATTTTTCGGTCAGCAGGACCCGAAGCTCGCGCTCGCGGTTATTGGTGTCATGTGGGTAATGATTGCGTTCATGATGCTCTGGTTCTGGCGCTACTCAAGGACTGCTACGTATCTGCTCACTCCATATTTGGTGTGGGTGACCTATGCCTCTACGCTCAATCTGGGCATCGTGCTTCTTAACCCATAATCTTGTATCCATGCGTTACGTAAAACTATTCTTTACAGCACTGCCTATAGTGTTTGTGCTCGATATTATCTGGATTGGAGGATTTGCGATGGAGTTTTACCGCTCAATGCTTGGCTCGCTCCTGGCTGAGTCGGTAAACTGGCCGGCAGCCATTGCGTTCTACGTCTTCTTTATTATTGGACTCATTATCTTTGTGCTCGAGCCAGCGCTTAAGGCTCGCTCGCTTCAAAAGTCTCTCGTGCTTGGCGCGCTTTTCGGATTCTCTTTGTACATGACGTACGACCTTACGAATCTTGCGACCACGCGTGACTGGTCCCTGCTTATTACCGTTGTTGATATTGTATGGGGAACTATCCTCACCGCAGTGGTGTCTGTAGCTACATACTGGATAGCGACGAAGGTTTTCAAGATGTAAGAAGGGTAGCTATTGGTGGGGAAATAGTTCGGGCGGCACCGTGAGGTGCCGCCCGTCGTTACTGTGTCCTACTGCAGAAGCGGTAGTTCTAGGTGCCGGAGTTGGCGGTGGCGGTGGCGGCCGTTCGGCGCGCAGCCTTCCGTTCCGCAGCCATGCGTTGGCCGGGCGTCCTCTTATCCTTCGCCTTGGGCGTCGGGTTCCCGCAGGGACGCTGAACTCGTGCAATCGACATAAAAGATCTCCCTCAAAGTTGAACCTCCTGAATATCGCACACAAGTATGAAGACTTCAAGAAAAATTCAGACCCCTCGCACATGTATGCGAGGGGTCGGTAAAAAGTACGGTGAGTCCGGTTACGCAACCGAAGTGAGCTTCAGTCCCTTGGGTACAGGATACCGCGCACCCATGAACAGAATCCCGGTTCGCTCCAGGAGAGCAAATGCGCTTTCCGCCGTAGACTGCAAGTCTGATGAATGCGGAAGATTCCTACCCATCGACCAGCCACTCACCCGGGCCGGAGTGGTTTTAAGCTCAGTGGCGATTTCCTCGGGAGTGAGTCCCAGAACCCGAAGGGTGTCCATGACACCCATGAAGCTGTGGAAGTCGGCCACAGCTTTAGTGGTCACGAACCGGTGAGTGAATCGCGCCATGGAATCGAGATGCTTACACATCTCCTGAGCCATGCGATTTTCAGGTTTCGTGTCAGTTTCCGAATCTTGCTCGGTCATCCGTCTCTCCTTATAGAACAAATTGCTTTTTGCACTATAGGGAATTCGGAAGATTAGCGCAAATTTACTTACCCTGGCCGTAATACTGCTTCAGCATTGAGACGTGTTCTTTGTAGGTAGGAGCGCAGTGAAATCCGCCACGGCTGTCATGGAAATAAAAGATACAGTCGGTCTTCTTTGGATTGAGTGCAGCAAGCACGGCTGCGGTGGAAGGGTTTGCAATGGGCCCGGGTGGAAGACCCTTATTCTGGTACGTGTTGTACGGAGATTTTATGTATTTGTCCTTAGGTACTACAGGAGGCCACCACGAAGTTACAGACTTGCTGCTGTTTGCCTTTGCATATTGCAAGGTGGCATCAATCTGTAGGTTCATTCCTATCCACAAACGGTTCCAGATAATACCGGAAATAAGGCGCATTTCGGTGGGATCGTTCGTCTCTTTTTCGAGCATCGACGCAATAGTGAGCGCATCCTCTACGGGTACGAGCCTCTCTGTGGAAGTGCTATATCTCGCAAGAATTTCTTGGTTGTAACGCTCATGGAGCATGAGCTGGACGTCTCCTGGAACCATAAGCCCACCTACCGCATACGCACCAGGAACAAATTGACCCTCACTCATCATGGGCTCGGCAACTTTGAGCTGTCGAAGGAAGACGGCCTTTTGATTTGCATTCCAACCAAGCTCACGTGCAAACATGTTTGCCACTTCTTCCTCTCGGTACCCAGGGCGAATAGTCACAATGCCGGTGCCCGCAGCTCCTGCAAGCATGTGATACACAGGAAGCGAAGAAATAAAGGAAGCGAGCTCCGTAATAAGACCTCCAGCAGTAATAGCCGACGCTTGAAGGGTGGAATTATGCTCGTCGAGCATGGCTTCTACTTCTGGATTCTCGGTTATGGTTTTGCTGCGAGGATCAACGGTTACGGGGAAGGCGGGCTTGGAGGGTTCGTTACGAGAAAATTTAACGTCGACTGCGATGGCTGTGGGTAGTGAAAAAAGAGCTACAGCGATAGCAAGACTCACTACGCCAATGGTAGCAATAGAAGAAGTCTGCGAGCCACTCGCAGTTTTTTGTCTTGAGCTCGTCCTCGGATGAGGCATAAGCGGCTTAAGGGAGAATTGAGCCACCTCTATATTCTATCCTTTTGCGTGACTACTGTGAACGCACATAGAACGTACAGTGCTGTGGAAAGTGCATAACTTAAGTGGACATACGAAGCCCGCCAGTGGTAGGGTGCGAGGAGCATGACCCGCGACAAAGCACCCAAAGCGCCAAAAGCACCAAAGCCAGTGTTGGCCCCCACTCCCATTGAGAATATCGTAGCCGCTATTGGCTCGGTATATTCTCTATTCATTCATACGATTGTATTCGTATTCTTTTTTGCGATTGCTGCGCTCGGATTCATAGCTTGGGAACTTATGCTTCTGGTACTCACCACTATTGTGTCTCTTGAAGCAATTTACTTGGCACTGTTTATTCAAATCACGGTGAATCGCCACACAGCAAGTCTTAAGGAAGTGGAAGAAGACATTGAGGAAATCAGCGAGGACCTCGAGGAGCTCGGTGAAGACGTGGAAGACATTCAGGAAGATATCGAAGAAATTAGCGAGGACATTGATGAGATTCAGGAGGATGTGGAAGAACTCAATGAGGATGATGACGAAGAAGCAACTCCATCAACTCCAAAGGCCGAAAAGAAAAAAGCAACTCAGGAGGAAACACTTGAGCAACTCACCCGAGATGTGGGGAGAGTACTGCGCGACCTTGAAGCTTTGAAAAAGAGCAAGTAGACTAGCTTTACAC
>CAZYDN010000001.1:0-4549 GCA_964646315.1 uncultured Candidatus Saccharibacteria bacterium | reverse complement strand
AGAGTACTGCGCGACCTTGAAGCTTTGAAAAAGAGCAAGTAGACTAGCTTTACACCAGGGCCCATAGCTCATCTGGTAGAGTGCTTCCATGGCATGGAAGAGGTGACCGGTTCGAGTCCGGTTGGGTCCACAAAATACTGAGCCGAGTGCGAAGGCATTTGGCAATAATATTTCGTGATAGCCAAGGAGCTCGATAGCTACGCGAAGTACATAGCCAAGAGCGACTTGGCGCACCTATGAGTGGAGCGAACTAGTGACGGGGTGATAAAGCGTAATCGCGTGTCTTATCTGACCAATAGTGCTATGTTCCTAACAGATATAGCTACTTCAATAATTATGAGGTTTAGTCATGACTGATATATACGATGACGTCATGCCATACATGCCGTCATATGAAATAAACGGACGGAAACTTGCCATGCTCCGCGCCACGCGCCTTAACCTTGCGAGTCAAATCTGTTTGTTTCCTACTCATGGGTTTGATCCCGGGGAAAATCCTAACCGGTTTCGGATTCTACTACGTTTTCTATTAAATGAGTGTGAAATCAGCGACGTATATCTCGCAAGTTTCGTTAAAGTGCGAATAGATAAAGTGAGAAGGTGGCATACAAAGTCCCCAATTCTAAGAGGGTCGCGTCGAGATTACATTTTCAACATGGCTCAAATACTCATGTTCGAGATTGAGGCGTACAGCAATGGCGAGGCGTCACCGCAATGGCTCTTCCAAAAGGAACTGAACGATAACAACCCAGTGAACGCTGATCTGTTCTGAGCAAAATAGCGCCACCGTTTCCGAAAGGAGCGGTGGCGTTTTGAATTACGATCCAATCAAGTGAATGATTTCGTAGAAACCGTAGATACCTAGCGCCACAAATGCGAGCGTTCCGAAGAGCGCAATTGCTGGCAGTTTTACAAGCTTAATAGTTCGCTCGGGAGAGATGTACAGGAGAATGTTCAAGATCATGTGTCCTAGGAATACGCCGATAGCAAAGCCAAAGACATTAATGACGGAGAAAAGAGGAACATATCCTGCAAAGTCATCCAATCCCAAAATGAAAGGAACACTAGAAGCAAACAAGAAGAGAGGCCAAAACTTGGTAAAGCTTGATGCTTTCATGCCTCCGTGGGGCATTATTCGGTTTAGTAGCGGAGCAGTGAACTTGTTGAAAAAGTGCAGTGCCCGATCAAGTTTATGTACTACGTACATAAACCACTTTGGATGATGCTTTGCATCCTTGGCGTGCTCAAGTGAGTCTTCAGCGAGCTTAAACAGCACGATAGCTGCTATGAAGAGCATGAGAATTAGGAGCCATCGTACTTCTTTGAAGAAAGTCCAAATAAGAAGAATCGCCATGGTACCTGCAGCATTCCCAAAAGCACTACCGAGTTCAATTGCAATGCGGTTCTTAGTGCCGGGATTGCGATGCATAAGATGCCCGATGAAAACCGCGAAATCTATAGCGGTTTTAAGGTAAATAGTGAGACCTATAAGTACATCAACGGGATTAATTACCAGGCTTATATCGTCATCAGTGAAATGATTAAGGATATTTATTTCTACGTATATGAGCGCAGTAAGAACTACGAACGCAACAACGGTTAAGCCTAGAGGGAGAAATTGCCGCTTCCAAAGCGGCTCGTGATGTTCTTCAATCATCTCTTCAGTATATCGTATGAGATGAAGTACGGAAAAGGATTACTTCGTCTGACACTTTTCTGGCTGTTGGTTACCCCAAAGGGCGACACAAGCGGTCGCGTATTCTTCTGTGCGCATGGCCGCGGATGACATGACTCTCGTAACTTCGTCCGAGCAGTAGGCTTTGTTGTCGCCAGAGAGGTGTGAGCAGAAGGGGAATGCAATTACAAATGTTTTCTGGGTAGGAGATTCTTCTCGAATTCCTTGAACAATTCCAGAAATACATCGCCGTGTCCACACTTGATTTTCTAGCTCTTCACACGTCGTAGCATATTTCTTGCTGTCCACATTTGAAATATCTCGTTTTACCTCAGTAGCGAAGTAATAATAGTATTCAAGCGTCCTTTCGTTTGGGGTGAGTGTTGCAAGTAGTTTCATGGCGTTAGCTCGGTCGAGATTTGTATTGCGTATTTGCGCGGTAAGCACTTCACCGAAACAGGTTTCTCTATACTCGTCGGGCTGGGAGCGACAAAACGCAATAGAATCAAACCCCGCATAGCTGAGTTCGTAGCTTCGACGACTCATCGCATTTGCGAATGAATTGTGAATACCAGACGCGCAACGAATGCGAGCTTCCTTGTCGGTAAGGGCAACTTCACACAGTCGCGTGCCTTCTTTTACCATCGCGTCGTAATCGCCCCATATAGCGCTGTCGAGCGTATCAAATATGGCGTGGCCAATACCATGGAAGCACGACCCGCTGCCGCCACCACTACTAGGAGTAACGAGTGATTCGCAATATTTTCGCACCTCGTCGTAATGAGCAGGACCCTCTGATATCAGCATTTTTTCAATAAACCCATGATAAAAGCCGTAGCCACAATAGGATGCCTCAGGATGATCGGTAACTGCTTGATCTTTTGCATACTTTTCATAGGCAGCAGAACCAAGAATATGCATAACGTCGTGGCAACTACGCTGGAAGCGAGGATCTTCTTTGTAAAGTTTATCTATGAATGCAAACGCGGCATCCAAACCATCCTTCTTAAGAACATTCGTAACGTCTGCGTCCCAACACTCGGGTGAAATTTCTGCCACATTACTACGCGCCAAGCACTCTGCAACACCCTCTCCCGGTAACCCGTACACCACAATAGTGCCCTGTACTCCCGAGGAGAGATGGTCATGAAATCCCCAACTTCCTACACGAGTGAAAGTGAAGGACCACGAACTACCCGCGGGCACCGGTTCTTTAGGGTCGAATTCTGAATACGTACCATGCGAAGGATGAGAATTTGATGCGGGCCAGAAAGGGGAGCCTGTTTCGTTTACAAATTTTACGGTGTCGCCCTTCTTGATATGGATACTTTGTGGCACAAACCCTTGCTTCGTTCTCACGATAGTGGTTACTCGTGGCTGCATATAAAAGAAAAAGGCAATAGCAGCAAGGCCTATGACCGCAATGAGGATGAGTACCATTCGCTTCATAACTTGATTAGTGTAGCGCAAGATACCTCCATACTGTAGTTATTGGCATTTTGCCGATTGACGTGTCCCTGCTAGGATAGGTCCATATGGTAAGGGCATCGACCCCGACGGGTCTTTTTTACATATGACTGAACCGCTTCTCGTAACGGAGCAGTTTGAACACGCCACCTCGGCGTCTTCAACGATGGGGCAAGCTGCCACCCACACTTCTGAAGATGCTCATGGAAGCGGTGTTCATGTGGTACTTAAGGCTGAGGAAATTGGTTCAGTCATGGGATTTCCTATCACCAATAGCTTGGTGATGACGCTCGTGGCGAGTGCACTGTTGCTTGGGTTCTCTGTGCTCTTCGCTCGAAAGCTCAGCCTTATTCCTGGAAAATTGCAGGCAGGAGTCGAGTGGGTTTTTGAGGGTGTACTTAACTACATGGCAGAGACCCTTGAAGACGAAAAGATGGCGAGGAAGTTTTTCCCTCTCATCATGTCCATCTTCCTATTTGTGCTCGTAGCAAATCTGCTCGCGTTTCTACCGGGCGTAGGAAGCCTTCTTATTACGCACGGTGGGGAAACGGTGCCACTTCTCCGTGCTCCCGCTGCGGATCTAAACATGACGCTTGCTCTCGCCATCATTGCGTTTTTCACTATCGAGATAACGGGCGTAACCGTACTTGGTTTTTTCAAATACGGCTCAAAATATGTTAATTTTAGTTCACCGGTTAACTTCGTAGTGGGTATTATCGAGCTTCTGTCGAATATTGGTCGACTTATCTCGTTCTCGTTCCGTCTATTCGGTAACGTGTTTGCGGGTGAAGTAATGATAGCGGTCGCTATTTTCTTCGTGGCATACTTGGTACCAGTACCACTTATGGCATTTGAAGTGTTTGTTGGATTTATTCAGGCAGTGGTGTTCTCGATGCTCACCCTGTTCTTTATAAAGCTTTCCATCATGGAACCGCATGGGGATGAGGCGCACTAGCGCCTTGTCTCAATGCGGCTCTGGGATTAAGGCTCAAGCCATTATTAAAAAATAAAGTATTACGTATGGATATTGAAGCAACAAAGCTCATTGCTATGGCAATTGCAGCAGGTCTCGGTGTGTTTGGACCAGCTATTGGTATTGGTATGATTGGTTCCAAGGCTATGGAAGCAATCGGACGCAATCCAGAAGCATCCGGCAAGGTGGTATCAAACATGATTCTTGCGATTGTGTTTGCTGAAGCGCTTGGTATTTTGGCGCTCGTGGTTGCATTCATCATTCGCTTCGTTGGGTAAGTACGAATGATTTGGGTCAATCTACTGCGTTACGGGCTCCCGCAAATTTCTTACGCCGTATAGCACATACGTCTTCAGAAATTAGCTGCCCGTGCCTTGTATCTCAACCCATCTCATCCGCACTTAATTCTCTCGCTTCAACTTACTAAACTTCAC